>JAOTWM010000412.1 GCA_029862885.1 Gammaproteobacteria bacterium | reverse complement strand
AAACCGCGTCGTTGCTTTTTTTCGCACTCTGGGAAACGCTGGAACTGCGTTTTCTAGGTTAACTATGCGGCCACAACTCTAACCAAGGAGCGCCACTGCCTGGCCGCTATCGCCTTCTTAAGCGCCCTCAGTTTGAACATCCGCATGCCTTTCGCAATATCCTTCTGATACACACCATATCGCTCACCCAACAATTCTGCGGCGGCACGCAAAATACGCACATACTCCAACAGCGTATCTATAGGCGACACGGAGCGTCCGCTCCATATCCCCAGTGGGTGAATGCGGTACACGCTCATCTTCTCGCGTAGGTAACAGCTGCTCCCATGCGCAAGCGCATGAATAAAAAGCAACCAATCTCCAATCTCCGCGTCCATCATGATGGTTGGCCACTCTATGCCATCGTAATGATTTCTGAACATAACCGTTGAGGTATGTGGAACCACATGACGCAACAGAATATCCCGATCAGTCATTTCTCGATCTGACTTGAAATTGTCGTAATCACGGAGGCTGCCATCCTCATACAGTCGATAGTTGTCATGGAAACAGATCGCGCAATCTGGATTTGCCTCCATCATGGCGACCTGCTTTGCCAGCTTTGTGTCGTCGATCCAGTAGTCATCGCCCTCCAGCAGAATAACGTACTTGCCGCGCACTCGGGAAAGGCAGTCGATAAGATTCCTGCGCCCTGTAGGCTTACCCCTAATGACTATCTTCTCTGCGCCGGGCGGAGTAACGAACAGGCGGACGTTCGATCTGTTTTCGTATTTCCTCACCAGGGCCAAGGTGTTGTCGGTAGAGTTGTCCTCTCCGATAATCACCTCGCACTGGTCGACAATCGATTGCGAAAAAATGCTATCGAGCGCCTGCTCGACATATTTTTCATGGTTATATGTCAGCACGCATACCGAAACTAATGGAGTGGTCATCAAGTGTACCTTACAGGCTGATCGTGTCAATTTAACCGTCTAACGAGGTAGTTGCGAAACCCCATCACCGAGCCTAATTTCACGCTGGATTTTGGCGAGAAGGTAGAACGGGTGCGGCCAAGATTGGCACAATGCAGGGTATCGAAACGAGCATCATGCACCCGAACATATGAATGTTAACTGTCACATCTCGGACGATCATATGGACGCTTGACAAACCGATGAGGATGAGAATTATACCAAGTCTTCATGGCCTGAAAGGGCGTATTGCTTTTCATGGCTGACTGAGGCAGTTGATGGTTATACAAGCGCAGCAAGGTCGGCTCCATATCGAGCGCTGAATTGAAGCGATGGGTTATCATCGCTCGCGATGAGTCGATGTCGGTACTCCCACAGGGGACTTCCACCCCATAAGTTCGCGCCCATGCTGGGTGCACACAACTCGGTCAACCGGATCCGCAACGGCTGGTTTCGCCATCGGCCGCGGTCCGGTTTGGGTGCGATTCAAACTGATGTGTCGTAAAGTTTGTCGAACACTACAGAGGAGGGTTGCGATGCAAGAAAGTCAAATCAGCGATGCTGAGATGGTGCGGCGACTCCAAGCAGTCGGGAAAACGCTGAATGGCAAGGGTATTGGGCTACAGACTACCGCTATGCGGCTTGACCTGGTGGCACATCAGTTTGAATCACACCCGTTCGGTTACCTTCAACGTTATGTGTGATAAAAAAGGAGGCTAAATGACAAACCACGCTGTCATGGTAATATCTGGGTACAATATCAGAGCAGTTGTTGCTTTTTGTAGATGGGCCACTGCAAATCGTGTCAGATTTCACATCATTGCGAAAAACAAGGAAGATCCGATATTTCTGACGGATTACAAAGATTACGTTAGCTTCACAAGGGATTCGCCGCAATTACACCATGAGGTTTTTTGCACATGGGTTGACTCATTGTGCCATCAATATACGTATCAAAAACTTAGCATTCTGCCTTCAACAGAAGGCCTTAATCGTTTTTTGCTCGAAAATCGAAGCTCAATCGAATCAAAAAATTGCATCATACCGTTGGTAAATGAACAGCTATATAGAAAAATATCAGATAAGCATAGTTTTGCAAAACTATGTCAGTCATATGAGCTATATGTTCCAGCCGAATTTAATCAAATTCCAGAACATCTGCCGTTTGTGGCAAAACCACGCTCTTACTTTTCGGCAAAAGGAAGTCAGCTTATTCCACATCTTATACACACCCCGCAAGACTTAGAAAATTTTTGCAGGACCGAAGATAAAAAAGACTACTTCTTTCAGCAATTTATCTATGGTCATAGCTTATATCTGTTGGCTTATATTGCTAAAGAAAGTAGATCAGACAATAACATTGTTTTCTCGCAAGAGAATTTAATGCAGCAAGCCCGAGGTGGCTCCATTGTTCTAGCGAAACACTCCCAATTCCATCAAGAAGAGGTTGCAAGGAAATATGTAACCATGTTGCAAGAGCAACACTTTTTCGGCTTGGTTATGGTGGAAGTGCGCTTAGATGGATCAAATGGCGGCAGCTGGTTTGCCGGATATTTTGGTAATATTTTCCCCCCAAATACGTTATTCTCGGGCCAACGATTTGCTCCTTCCCACATTTCAATCAGCCAGTTTGGTTCAACTACCACGTCGTCATCCGTAAATATGAAGAGTTCTCCCCGGGCTTCTGCGATACCCCTATTTAACGCGTTATTTTTACCTCGTTTCGTGACTGTTAAAAAGCAAAGGGGAAGTACTTTTGCAAATTTTTCTGCAATAATTTCTGTCTCTCGATCTCCTGCGTTATCGACAAGAATTATTTCCCATTCTAGATTTTTCGTCTGCAAGGAAAGGAAGCTGCTGAGGGTTTCCTCAAGCAGTATCGGGCGTTTAAACGTTGCAAGTATTACTGATATATTCATGGGTTATATAGTGGTCGGCCTCAAATCTGAAGTGTGACACCTTGCCGCGGGTAAGGTGCCTAGATGCAAGGCAGAACTTCGTACCAAGAAGTTCAGCCTGGGGAGCGCACGGCGATTGCGAGCATGAGCCAAGGGGGTTCCGAGTGTGTGCGGGACATAGCCCACACACTCGGCGCGCTGCGGGGACCATCAGAGCCGCGAGCTTGTGCGCAACACTTGTGCGCAGCGGGGCTACGCGAGCCTGGTGGCGCACGCCATGAGCCAGGCACGGCGGGTTCATGTACGCCCTGTGGTCAATCTCGATCCGCAACATGGTCTGTTGGGCACGGTGCTGACCTTGCTGGATTGGGAGTGGTCGCCCCCAGCAGATCGCCGACATACCCAATCGCGTGTGACCCGACGACCCCAACAAGCCGGTCTCGCAGGAGACCATCTACACGGCCATCAGTGCGCAGCCGCGTGGCGAATTGCGCCGCCGGTTCATTGCCTGCCTGCGTTACGGCCGCAGTACGCGCATCCCGCGCAAGCGCGGGACTGATCGACGCGGGCAGATTCCCGAGATGCTCAGCACGCACGTGCGCCCGCATGCGGTCGATGACCACAGCATGCCTGGCCACTGGGAGGGCAACATCATCAAGGGCGCTGGCAAAAAGTCTTCGGTGGGCGGGGGGGTACGGTGTCAATTCAAACATTCCAACATTTCAGCTAAACTCCGACTTTGGTAAACCACTTCGCTTGGAGTTTGCAGGCGCACTTTACCATGTCATCATCGAGCCCGGTGACCCACTGACCGCGAGCCAGCCGTATCGCTTCGTTACTCGGTCGCGGCGGTCTTAATCAAGCCCGATGTTCTTTTTCTGGATGAAGTGCTCGCAGTGGGCGATATCGGGTTTGTCATCAAATGTCTGAACACGGTGCGCAGGCTGACGGCTAATTCGGCGGTGGTGTTCGTCTCGCGTAACATGCAGTTCATTTCCTCTTTCTGCACGCGGGTCATCGTCATGCAGCATGGAGCGACGTTGCTAGACAGCCCGAATCCAGCCGAAGGCATTGATCGTTACTATGCTTTGGTCAAATTCGAACAGCAAACCTTCGGCACCGGTGAGGCCGAAGTGTTGGGACTCGATCTTGTCGTAGATGGCGAGACGTTAATGGACGCCGAACCCAAAGTAAAACGAGGTTCCCGACCAACAGCGCTGCTGAGAATCAAGGTTCGCGGTCCTCGACATGGGGTCCACGTCTTAATCAATGTGCTTGATCAAGCAATGTCGCCCGTTATAAGCACTCCCATAAGAGAAACTGAAGCTAAGATGCTGTGCGTGCCACCTGGCGAAAGCCGTTTAGAAATACCACTTTGGGAAATTGACTTAAATTCAGGAAAATATTCATTTGTAGTATCAATCAAAGATGCAGACACATCGATAACGCTTGCGCGTGCGCAGGGTTTGCGGCCATTTATAATATCAATTGAAGAAACTTATTGGGGCAAAATTGTTCGGCCCGCAATTGTGCGTAGCGAACTCCTGGCAACCACAATAGATGAATTCAGAAAATAGCCTTTATCCTAGAAACCGCAGTCCAAGGGGTTACCAAACGGCTGTAGGCAAGGATTGGTGCAGGTTGCAGGCCGATTCTGTGAACTGCGGAGCAGTTCCAAATGGATGAGTCCAACAGCTCCAGAAAACCCCATGGTGACAGCCACTTGGCGAGTTTTTCCGCTTACGACTGCGGTCTCTAGGTTTATGCTACATAAAGTTAGAAAAATATGGTGGTCGTGCGGTGATAGAAAATCTAGATGGATATATACAATGCGGAGCCGGATTCGTAATTTTCTTGGTTTGAAAAATCAGAAAATATTCTGCGTTGGTCGCAACAAAACCGGTACTACATCACTTGGGGCTGCACTAAAGACGCTGGGTTATCGCGTGGGGCTGCAGCGCCACGCCGAACTATTGATGGAGGATTGGGGTCGGCG
>JAOTWM010000410.1 GCA_029862885.1 Gammaproteobacteria bacterium | reverse complement strand
CGTTTTCTGGGCACAAGGGCGTTCCAGAGACGGCTTATGTCCGATTTCGAACGGACTTGAAGGCCATTCTCAAAGTACCGGACGTACTTTGGTCCCAAAATGGTCGAAAAAGAGACAGACCCCCGTTTCAGTATACTGGTCGCGATCGAGATTTCCGGGATTGTGCACAAAAGCTTTCTCTTCTTTTTTGGTAATTGCCGGCGCCTTTTCGCCACCAGATACACAACCATGATCTAAACGACGTTCACACAATGCAGGTGGTTCAACGGGGCTATTGAGACGCGATTCAATTTCCCTCGCGTACTCAATATCTCGATAGCCCGGTCGAACTTTCGCGGCGACTAGGGCTTGGCCGAATCTCCATTCGGATAGCACCAGTCGCCGCTCAACGAGCTCAACCAGCGCTCCCTGCCTAAGACAAGGAGGAGTGATCGCAAGACCAGCCAATACTGGTACTTAGAACTCGGCTTGTGATCAGCCAATGCGTGGGTAAGAAACCAACGCACGTTCTTGAGGCGCCAGCGGTAGATCCCGCAGCCCCATCTTTTCCAGATTATCACCGCAATAGTATCGGCCCTGGCAACGCGTCGGCGAAGCGTCGCGTGAGCAATATGCTTGAACTGCTTTCTCGCTAGCAACGCCGCTTCGCTCCCCGCGCCCCTGGCGCTCGCCGGATTCACTTCATGCTCCCGCAGTAGCTCGTCAACACATCAACGCGACCATGACCCAGCTCAATCGCGACCTTCAACCGCGCATCCGCTACCGACAAGCGCTGCTCGACCGGCAAGACATCAAAAAGACCAACCGGTCGTATGACACATGGCGCCGGCGCACCGGTTAGGACCGCCCAACGTTCGCACGCGTATGCGGCCCTGAGTTCGTGGAATTTACTACTGATCCCGTACTCTGGCGCCAGCTGTCGCCACGTCCGATGCGCGTACGCGTACCACTGGATGTAATTCATGGTTGTCGGAATGACCGTTTGATCCGCAATCCGTGTTCCGACGGTAGCCAACAACTCCACGAGCAACTCAGGCGCCGGGATGTGTCTCGGTTTCCTTTTGGCGCGGCCACCTTTTGAGCCCTTGGAGATGACGACTTCGCCAACTCTATTGGCAGATTTACGGGCGTCAGCCAGGCAAAGCAGACTTGCCTCGCGAAATCGAGCGCCTGCCAGACGGCAAATCCCGATCATCATCGCGAGCCGATCGTGGCCCTTGTCGATGAGGTCTTCTATTGCCGGCCGGTACTGGTCCGGGTCGAGGCCACTAGGCTCTGCAGTGCGTACGTAGGTACGCCGTCCAACCATCTGCGACGGCGATACACGCGCGATCGCGCCATTCGTCAGCAGATCGAGCATGACATTGGCCGAGCTTACCAAGTTGTTGCCATAGGCAATGGACAGTTCGCCGTAGTCACAGAGCTCGCCGATATAGCAGCCGTACGCCACCAGATGATCCCGCTCTATCTGCTTGAAGTCTGAGACTCCAGATGCGTTCAGGAATGTCCTGAAACGCCCGAGCCGAGCTGCATGAGATCGCCGTGTTGCGTGGTTTCCGCCGCCAAACTTATCCTTCAGCAAATTGCGGATCGCGAACTTCAAAGTCCGCCCATAGCCCTTGTTAGCCTTTCCTCCAGGTTTCATATTCGTCTCCTAATTCGTGTTTTTTCCTCCGCTGACTCTGAACGTGTTTAGCTTCAAGCCCGCTCGAAGCAGGCCGACGGAAGAGGTGTTGTGTTCGTTTGGGTGCTGCATACCGATTCGGGACCCCCTATCCGGAGGCGAGTCAATCGGCCGCGTGTATTACCGCTGCGAGCTTTTGTCGGTGATGGCGGAAAAAGCGCGAAAAGAGCAAGTTTGTACAGCCAGTGAAGTCATCGCTTGCGAAGAATTCGCTACGTGATCAATCGCTTACATAATTACTATTATTCCCGTCTCTGTTTTTCGAGAAACGCCAAGAACCGAACGTGTGCCCATGAATGACCAGCGAATCTAAGAGATGAAACGTTCAAGGAAGAACACGAAGTTCAACTGTTGATACGCAACTATTCTATGGTTCACCCATACATGGGCAAAAAGATGGCGAACAATGTCGCCAGGGGTATCCCCAGTTTCTCAGCTGGGGCGGGCGCTAAATTAAAGCTGCCGCTGCTCGTAACGAATTCGCGAAGCAAGGAGATTCTTTGTGCATGCGTTGCGATTCGAAACTGGGGTTCTCGCGAGACTTGGCTCGAGAGGCGACTCTACTCGGAGTCTAATTAAACGCGGAAACGCGTTTTGATAATGCGTTCAGTTTTGCCGATTACGACGCTGCTTGTCAAATACTTTTTGTCTGCTGTACGAAGAACGACCCGTGTATTGAGATACTCCCACCGCAAATAATTGAGCTTGTCGAAACAGTTTTCGATGTTCTCCTGAAATTGACCATTTACTTTCTTGGAGAACATCATGACATCAGGAAATTCGCGCCGAGTTTCTCAATATACTGGTTGTACCCAATGCGGCAGTTCGAACTGGCAATCCATTGAGCTGGCGTATTCGCAGTCAGCCAGAGTTTCAGAATCGGGCTATCAAACCATCTCAAAATTTGGCCAATCGATAGCGCCGCCGGAGCAACGCTCACTCTTCGGGGCACCGCTGTTTACAGCAGCCGGATTGGGCGGCGGAGCATTCGTTTTCTTGCCTTTGCTCCTGGCGGAACAACACAATTCAACCCACGGCGCCGTCAGCCCGTTCCAGTCAGAACTCTACGTTCCGGCCTTTCTCGTCGCCGTTATCGCGTTCCTCGTACATTTCCTGGTAAACGCCCGATACAACACCATCCAGTGGCCGGCGAAGTACGCCAAATGGCAGCAATATCGCGTTTGCCGAAGCTGCGGACATCGGTTTCTTGCCTCCCACGATCGTGGTTGCCACACGTCTGGGAGGCCGAAATGAGCGATGTGACCAACAGGACGATCTGGATGGCCGGTGCCTGGAACCACAAGTGCAGAGCAATGCGTGAATTGCCGGTGTCTCGCACGGCTTCTTGGCGCGGCGTGGTTGCGCGGGCAGCTCAGCTCCTCGTCGATGGAAACCGGCTGGTCCTTATTGTCGCGGCGGCGGCACCCCTACGTCCGGAACCGTCGTCGCACGACATGATGAACGCTCGGATCACGACGCTCGTCTTCTCCAAGCAGGAACATTGTCAGAAGTACAAAAGTATCCGCACCTATCTTGAAGACGACAAAAGCTGCCGGTACGAAGTTCACTGCGATTTGGCGGCGATAGAAAGACAAATTCGCGACCGACTGGAGCCGGGACAAAGCACCAGACAGATGGAGTTGCCAATTATCTCGCCGATCCTGAGCTATCTGCTCAGTGGTCGCTCTCGAAAAAAAACTATTTGATTTGTTGTAAATCAAGTCGGCCCTAATACGCTGGTTTTTAGTGAGATCGTTTTTTGTGGGCTTCGCCGCCTTTGGCCACGATGGTTTGAATAGGACAAGAAGTTGAAAGAAAGACAACGAATTCTGCTGACACGCGAAGAACTCGCGGAAATCACGGGCTATTCGCGAAGTACGTCCCAGGCTGCCTGGTTCTTGAATAATGGCATCAGCCACCGGACCAGGGGCGACGGCTCGATAGTTGTTCTCCGAAAGCACTTTGAAGAAGAGATGGGACTGCTATCGGGATCGAAATCAGCGAATGCCTTGGAACCGGACTTCTCGTCGCTGCAATGAGCCCGAAACCACGCAACAAGGGAAATCGAGAGTTACCAGCACGCTGGCGGTTTCGACACGGTGCGTACTACTACCGTGTTCCGCTCAATTGCCGAGGCAGTTGGGATGGCAAGACAGAATTTCGCCTTGGCAAGACTCTACCGGAGGCTTACAAAGCGTGGTCAGAAAGACTGGAGTATCTATCCGATGCGAGGAATATGAGTGAGCTATTGGATCGATACGCATTAGAGGTAGTACCCGAAAAGGCACACAAGTCACAGGAATCGAATCGAATCTCAATAAGGCGCTTGAGGCCCGTATTTGGCGACCTGCCAATCGAGTCGATTGTGCCAAAGCATGCCTACCGATACTTGGACATTGTTGCCAAGAAACATGGCAAAGCCAGTGCCAACAGGGATTTTGAGGTCTTATCTCATGCGTTGTCGAAAGCGGTGCAATGGGGATTAACGGACACCAATCGGATCAAGGGCGAGGTGCGAAAGTTCTCGCTAAAGCGAAGGGAACGCTATGTGGAAAACTGGGAGCTAGACGAAGCTTTGAAAGTCGCCGGTCCCGTGCTGCGTGCATACATCCTATTAAAGCGGCTAACGGGGCTGAGACGGGGCGACCTCCTACGCATTCAGCTCAGCGATTGCCGTGATGATGGTATTTGGGTTGACACATCGAAAACTACTGCCTATTTGATTATCGAAAGGACGACTGAACTGAGTGAGGCGATTGATATGGCACTAGCCGCGCGCCCAAAAGACAACGTCCCCTGGCTATTCTGTACCCGCAGGGGTGATTGCTATGTGAAGCAGAACGGAACGGCCAACGGCTTCGACTCGCTTTGGCAGCGATTCATGTCGCGAGCGATTGACCGAACGGCTCTTGTCGAAAAGTTTCAGGAAAAGGACCTCAGAAAGAAAACGGCCTCGGACATGTCGTTGGCGGACGCTCAACAGCTGCTTGGTCATACGACACCCGACACGACCAAAAAGCACTATCGGCTTCGTGGTGATCGGGTGACGCCACACAGTATTCGCGGAGAAAAGCCCAATAAATGAGAATTGATTATCGCAATCAATCTCAAACCGGCCGATCCAGATGCGTCATGATGATCTTTCCCATAAAAGTGCATTTTTGGGAGTG
>JAOTWM010000409.1 GCA_029862885.1 Gammaproteobacteria bacterium | reverse complement strand
CGTATAGCGTCGCCGCGATCGACGCCGCGGTCACCCGGTTACGTGTGAACTCGAGCGCGCCGTCTACCGCAGACAGCGTAACGGCGCCGGGAATTTCCACCTCGTTGCCGTCAAACTCATAACGGCCAGTCAATGTCGTATCACGCACCGACGCTAACGGTACGTTCAATTCCAACGCCAACCTACCAGCGCCGGTGGCGTCGATATCGAGTTTTCGAAGCCCGTCCAGGTGCAACGGTCCAGCTTCCAAAAATGCGAGCCCGCGCGACGCCGCGCCCACCAACGTCGCGTCTATTTTCAGCGCTCGCGGTTTTTGTTTGAGATTCGCTAACTCGGCATTGGCGGTTGCGATTGAGAGGCCGCCAATATTCCCAGAACGCCCCGCAAAACGCATCGTGTCCGCAGCCACTTGAAGCGTGAGGCTCGCGTCTTCAAGCCGCGGCCAACCGGACGCGTAATCCAACACCCCGCCTTCAATCTGGGCGTTAACGGTGAACTCACCCCTGCCGTCGGCGTACGGAAACCCGCGTAGAGGACCATCGATATGCAGTTGACCCTCGTTCACGCGTCCCGATACCAATGCGCGGTCCAGCCACGCGACCAGTTTGTCCGACATGATCGCGACCGGCAGCAGTTCCGCAACACCCTCGACCGAACCATCGCCAAACGTCGCGTCCAGGCGCAGATGCGGTGGCCGTTCACGATCATCGTGTAGCGCCAACTGAAAGCTCCCCGCGGCGCTCACGGTCGCGTTACTCAGCGCAATGTCTGTTGCATCGATACTCCATCCGGCATCGCGACGCTGCCATCGAAACGTGCCCACGCCATCGCGTAGCGCGATCGGTTGCGGAAACCAGCGCGGATACGCGACGTCGGAATTTTCAAACGCCACCGCCACGGAGCCACCGTCGCGATGACCCGAGAGCGCCAGCGTCGCGTTATGGAATCCGAGTAATTTCTCCGTTGCCTCGACGCTTGCGTTGACCCAACGCGTTTCGAAACTGAACCCGCGATCGGTGTGGATGCCGTCCACCCACGACAGCGCAAGTGCTTCCAGCTGGCCCGCCGGATTAGCCGCCAACAGACGCTGTCGCGCCGGCTCGTCGAGCAGCTCGGAAAATAGCGGCACAATGTCGCCGACTTCGATGCGCTCAATCGATATATCACTCCACGATTCGGCGCGGGTGAACTCGACGCGTCCCGTGTCCCACGCCCGATCCGCTGCACGCACGCTGACGTTATCGCTGCCGACGCGCCATCGGGATGCGGTGGAGGTGGCTTCGATCGTACCGCTGAGTCCAGATATCCGTAGCGCTCCCCGCGACGCGATGTCGAGGTCTAGATTGCGCAATCGCACGGGGCCCGTTAACGTCTGTAACCGACCGTCCCGCCAGGCGAATCGGAGTTCGGCGCGCTGTACCTCAACTTGGTTGATCGGCAGCAATTCCTGCAATACCGGTGGCAACAGCGCGGTCGACAAATCGTGGATCTCAAACCTACCTTCGATATCGAGATTCGCCACGGGCAATCGGCCCGATACCCGCAAGCTGATGGAAAATGCGCCACCGTCCAACGACTCGGGCCGAGTGGAAGCGATCAGCCGGTAACCGGCCGCAGAACGCTGTAGGCCGAGATCGATGTGTCGCCAATTGATGTTCGAATCGGGCAGACTCCGATCGTACCAACGCAATCTGCCGTCCAGAATGCGCACTGACTTCTGGTTCAATAACCACTTCCAGAAGCCTTCGGTTTGTGCCGGCGACGCGGCCGGCTCGGAATCGCTCAGCACTACGATACGACCATCAACACTGTGAGTTATGGTAATTGCGGGCCGCTCCAAAACTAAATCGTGAAAGCGAATTTGCCCCGATAACAGCGGCCAAATGTCGAGCTTTGCCGACAAATGATCGAGGGTGATGACAGCCGGACCGCTATCGCTGCCGTAGATCTGCACCGCTGTGGCAGCGATCCGCGGCGACCAACCCACCCATTTGGCATCCAGGTTCTGCATGCGCACAGGGACACCGATTTGCTTGCTGAGCAGCGCTTCGACCTCGGCCTTTCCGGCCGCCAAACGCGGTAGCGCAAGCCACGCCACGACGATCAGGATCACCGGCACCGCGATCACAAACCAGACGGCCGTGCGTAAAATCCACAGCATCCAGCGGCCACGGCGGATACGCTCCGCGTTGCTGCGGATCGGAATATTTATCGGAGCGTTAGGCATTGGTCACGACTAGCCCCCGCACATCCGGCCAAGGGCACCACTGATCAGAACTCGACGGGCACAGGCTGATTACGTTCCTATTATGTATGTATTCCTGACACATTTTTCCGGAGACACATCGCAATGCGCATTCACGACAACAACATATTTGAGCAGTTCTATAGCGATCTCGAACAATCACTCCACCTGTTCGAAGAACTAGAGGGCAGCCTCAGCGAATTACACACGGTCGCCGCCCAGTGCTCACCGCCAGTCACCACCCGTCCCGGCGGTATACCCACCACGCGCCAGCATTGAGTCGGATATTTCACAACGGCGGACTACGCACCGACTGCTTAATCCGATTTCCCCTGCGCTCCGAACTCTTCACGATCTATCCGGGCTAAAGCTTAGCAGAATCCAAAAATCCAGCCGCGGCGGCCGCGTCATATCAGTACTACGTCGTAGATTTCTTGTTGATATGTGGATTCGACCTGCAACCGGATGGGTTTGCCAATAAAAGCCTGTAGGCCGGAAAGTCCCGCCGATTCCTCATCCAGCAACAGATCGATAACCACCTGCGAAGCCAGCACCACATATTCCTTGGCGTCGAATTGGCGGGCTTCCCGCAGTATTTCCCGAAAAACTTCGTAACATACCGTCTGCGGCGTTTTCAGCACGCCGCGACCCCCACAGACTCCGCAAGGCTCGGTCAATAGGTGCTCTAAGCTTTCCCGCGCGCGCTTGCGGGTAATCTCCACAAGCCCCAGCGGTGACATCTCCGTAACCAGTGTCTTGGTCCGGTCTCGCGCCAAGCCTTTGTCCAACGCGCGACGCACTTGGCGGCGATGCTCGGGGTCCTCCATATCGATGAAATCCACGATGATGATGCCACCGATGTTGCGCAGCCGTAACTGCCGAGCCAGCATTTGCGCGGCCTCGAGATTGGTCTTAAATAAAGTGTCCGCCAAATTACGCCGGCCTACGTAACCACCGGTGTTAACGTCGATCGTGGTCATTGCCTCTGTCTGATCGATGACGAGATAGCCGCCAGACTTTAACGGTACGTTTTTCTGTAATGCTCGTTCGATTTCATCTTCAACCGAATACAAGTCGAAAATCGGCCGTTCGCCGGGATAGTATTCGATACGATCGGCGACTTCCGGAATCAGATCACGGGCAAAGGCCTCGACCTTTTGAAACATCTCGCGCGAGTCGATGCGCACCTTTTCTATGTTCTCGGACACCAGGTCACGCATGGTTCGCATCGGTAATGCGATGTCCTCGTGAATGAGGCCGTATTCGGCACCGCTATCGATCCGGGCTTGGATCCGGGCCCAAATCTTCTTCAGAAATTTGATGTCGGCAAGCAATTCGGCGGCGGTCGCCGATTCCGCCGCCGTGCGAATGATGAATCCGCCATCGTCATCTTTGTTAGCGGCGCTGATTGTCCCTTTGAGTCGTTCGCGTTGCTCGGGATCCTGGATCTTTTGCGAGACGCCGACGTGATCGGAAAATGGCAGATACACCAGATTTCTCGCCGGTATCGTGATCTCCGTGGTGAGCCGTGCGCCTTTTGACCCCAATGGGTCCTTGACGACCTGCACGGCCAACCTTTGGCCATCGTGCAACAATTCGTGAATCGACAGGCTGTTATTTAATCCGCCTTCGTCATTGATGTCGCCGGATACGATATCGCCGGCATGCAGAAACGCGGTGCGCTCAAGTCCGGCATCTACAAACGCGGCTTGCATGCCAGGCAGCACGCGCACCACTTTTCCGATATAGATATTGCCGACGATGCCACGATTGCGAGTGCGTTCGATATGCACCTCCTGCAGCGCACCGTTTTCAACGACCGCGACCCGCGTTTCCTGAGGTGTGACATTGATCAGCACTTCTTCGCTCACAACACATCGATCCCAATGACTTTCAACAATTTGCCGGTTTCGTATAACGGCAGACCCATCACCCCGGAATAGCTGCCAACGAGCCGCGTTACAAACACTGCGCCGTGGCCCTGTATCGCGTAGCCGCCGGCTTTATCCTGCGCTTCCCCGGTACGCCAGTACGCCGCGATCTGCGCGTCGCTGAGCTGCTCGAAGAATACCTCACTCACGCTTAATGCGGTCTGAACGCTCCCCGAATTCACCAGCGCCACCCCGGTAAATACCCGGTGCGACCGCCCCGACAATGACCGCAACATTGCGCCCGCATCGGACGCATCGGCCGGCTTTCCCAAAATCAAATCGTCGAGCGCAACACAGGTGTCGGCACCGAGCACCGGCAACCCCGACCACAGCGCAGCAACACGCTGCGCCTTGGCAACAGCCAGGCGTGTGACGTGCTCCGCCGCGCCTTCGCCGGTCCGCAACGCTTCATCGATGTCGGCCCCGCACACGGTGCAGCGGATGCCTACTTGCTCGAGCAATGCCCGCCGGCGCGGCGACCGCGATGCCAAGCGCAGCACCGTGATGCCGGTAGCGGCGGACGCAACCTCTGGCCGCGCGGCCTGGACCGGAACCTCAGCCATCGCGGTGGTAGGGGGCGCCTTGAATAATACTGTGGGCCCGGTACAGCTGTTCCGCGATCACAATTCGCACCACCGGGTGCGCCAAGGTCAGATTCGACATGACCAGATTTCGTCAGCG
>JAOTWM010000408.1 GCA_029862885.1 Gammaproteobacteria bacterium | reverse complement strand
ACCGGGATCTACGAAGTCGAACAAAGCGAACGTGCCGTGGTGTTGCGCTTGGGTAAGTATCTCGAGACCAAGGGTCCGGGATTGAATTGGAATTTCCCACAACCGATCGAGCAACGCTTCGTGATCAATGTACAAAAAGAAAATATTGTCGAAGTTGGTTACCGCGGGCAGGAAGGCTCGCGCGAGATCCGCGGCGTGCCGCGTGAAGCGCTGATGTTGACGGCCGATGAAAATATCATCGACATTAAGTTTACCGTGCCCTACGACATCAAGAATCCACGCGATCGGTTGTTCTTCGTGAGCGAACCCACGGATGTCGTCGTGCGGCAGGCTACGGAAAGCGCTGTGCGCGAAGTGGTGGGCCGTAGCACAATGGATTTCGTTATCACCGGCGGCCGTGCCGACGTTACCGCGCAAGTCCACGAGTTGTTGCAAAATATTCTCGATCGCTACCAGTCAGGTATTAATATCAAGGAAGTAAAAATGCAGGACGCGCAACCCCCGGCCGAAGTCAAACGCGCGTTTGACGATGCGGTTAAGGCCCGCGAGGACGAAGAGCGTATTAAGAACGAGGCCGAAGCCTACTCCAACGACGTCATACCTCGTGCGCGTGGTGCGGCGGCGCGTCTTATTCAAGAGGCCGAAGCCTACAAAGCCACCGTGACCGCACGATCCACGGGTGAGGCGGCACGGTTCTCACAAATTTTGAACGAATACCGGAAGGCACCGGAAGTGACCCGCGCCCGTCTTTATATCGAAACGATGGAAGAGGTGTTGAGTAATTCCAGCAAACTTATGATCGACCAATCCGGTGGCAGCAATGTCATGTATTTGCCGCTCGACCAGTTATTGCGCGAACGACGCAACGTATCGACGGCGTCGCGTGCGGTAACGGACTTTACGAGCAATGCGGCGCAGAGCGGATCCGACAGTGACCAGGATCGCGGCCGCACCGGTGGCCGTACCGGGAGGGGGCAATAATGAGTCCGAAAACACTGTTCGCACTGGTCGGGGGCTTGTTGATCATCGCTTTCGTATCGGGGTTCGTGTACACCGTTAACGAAATGGAAAAGGCCATCGTCTTGCAGTTTCGGGAGATCAAACGCTCTGAACACGAGCCCGGTTGGCACGTAAAGATTCCGTTCATCAACGAGGTCGTGCACTTCGACGCGCGGATTCAGACCCTGGACACGTCGCCACAATTGTATCTCACCGCCGAGAAGAAAAATCTCGTGGTGGATTCGTTTGTGAAGTGGCGCATTCGTGATGTCGCGAAATACTGGGTGACGGTGGATGGATTTAAGAACCAGGCGGAAAGCCGCTTAAGCGCACGTATTAACACCAGCCTGCGCGATCAGTTCGGGCAACGGACGGTTCAAGAAGTGATATCCGGTGAGCGCGATGTCATCATGGATGTGGTGCGTAAGACTGTCGATGAAGAAGCCAAAGCGATCGGCATCGAAGTGGTGGACGTGCGCTTAAAACGCGTCGATCTTGACCCCGATATCAGCGAGCGGGTCTACAGCCGTATGGAAGCAGAGCGATCGCGCGTTGCCAAAGAATTGCGCGCGCAGGGCGCGGAGGCCGCCGAGCGGATTCGCGCGGATGCCGATCGTCGTCGTCAAATCACATTGGCCAACGCCTATCGCGATGCGGAGCAATTGCGTGGTGAAGGCGATGCCGAGGCCACAGCGACCTATGCCGCTGCGTTCAATGAAGACCGCGAATTTTATCGTTTATACCGCAGTCTGAATGCGTATAGGGAGACGTTCCGGAGCCAAGAGGATCTCATCGTGTTGGATCCGAGTTCGGAGTTCTTCCGGTATTTCAAGGAAATTGAAGTCGACACGGCCGCTCCCGCCAGCGACGCTCAATAACCCGCCCGGCGCGAAATGCTGGATTGGCAGGCATTTCTGAGCGCGGTCGGACTGTGGCTGATATTCGAGGGCATTGTGCCGTTCGTAAATCCGGATGGTTTCCGGCGCGCGATTGAAATGATCAAAGAGTTGAGCGACCGGCAACTGCGCGTCGCTGGAATCGTATCGATGGTATTCGGGCTAATTGTCCTCTATCTCGTAAACCGTTAACCCTCGAAGCCGGGCCCGAAATCCCACGGCCGCTCCGCTGCGAATTTCTAATTTATCTTCAATTCATCCGACGTTATGGCAACGAGCGATCCGTGGATTCTGCCGGCCGGCATTGAAGAAATTCTACCGGGGGAAGCGGGCCGTCTGGAATCGATGCGGCGCGCCGTGCTCGATCATCTCGCGCTGTGCGGCTACGAGCTGGTCGTTCCGCCATTAATCGAATACCTCGAATCGCTGTTGACGGGTACCGGTCGAGATCTCGATCTGCAAACCTTTAAGCTTATCGATCAGATGAGTGGGCGGATGATGGGAGTACGGGCCGATATGACGCCGCAGGTGGCGCGAATTCAAGCGCGATTCATCGATGACCCGGGCCCCGTACGATTGTGTTACGTCGGGCCGACTTTGTTTACCCTCGGCGATTCGTTTGGCGGTGGTCGGGAGCCGTTGCAATTAGGCGCGGAGCTATTCGGTTGTTCCGAGGCTCGGGGTGATCTGGAGGTCTTGGAGCTTATGCTGGAATCGTTACGTCTGCTTGGCGTAGCCGACCTGCATATCGATCTCGGTCATGTCGGCGTGTTCCGCGGACTCGCGGCGCAATGTGATCTCACTACCGAACGAGAAACCGCATTGTTCGAGGCGCTGCAGCGTAAGTCTCACGCCGACATTGCGCAGGTGCTGGATGGTGAAAGCAGCAACCGCAAGGAGTTGTTTATCGCGCTTGCCGACATGAATGGTAGCGCCGACGTGATCGGCGAGGCGATGAGTCTCTTTGCCGGCGCGGGTGAGGGTGTGCGCGCGGCGCTCGATAATCTTTTGCGGGTCGCGGAATTGGTTAGTGCGCGTTTTCCGGCCCTACCGTTGCACATCGATCTGTCCGAGCTGCGTGGCTACCACTATCATACCGGCGTGGTGTTTTCGGCGTTCGCGCCGGAGTCAGGTCGAGCACTAGCGAACGGCGGTCGTTACGACGGCGTCGGTGGGGCCTTTGGACGCGCACGTACGGCGACGGGTTTCAGCCTCGATCTGCGCCGCTTGTTGCGGGCCGTAGCGGAATCGAACGCTCGGGCAGCGAAAGCCGTGGCCTCACCATGGCCTGCAGACCCTAAGTTGTACGCCGCGATTTCTGCTCTGCGGGCCGACGGCGAACGTGTAATTAATATTCTTAATAATGGTGACGGCGAAGAAATCCGGCATCATTGCGACCGGCGGTTGGTGCAGCGCGACGGCAACTGGATCGTGGAGCCGTGGTGAGTTCTTGCTCTTTACAGGCGGCCCGGCGTTAAACATTTCGGGGAGCGGGGAATCGATGGCTAACAATGTAGTGGTGATCGGCACCCAATGGGGTGACGAAGGCAAGGGCAAGATCGTGGATCTGCTCACCGATCGAGCCGATGCGGTGGTGCGATTCCAGGGTGGACACAATGCGGGCCACACTTTGGTTATCGATGGCAATAAAACCGTATTGCATTTAATCCCATCCGGCATGCTGCGCAAAGACGTACAGTGCATCATCGGCAACGGGGTCGTGTTGTCGCCGTGGGCATTGGCCGATGAGATCAAGAAGTTGGAAGCGGCTGGAGTGTCGGTGCGCGACCGGCTTCGCATCAGTGATGCGTGCCCTCTGATTTTGCCGCACCACAGTGCGCTCGACGCGGTACGTGAAAAGGCACGTGGCAACAAGGCGATCGGTACCACCGGGCGTGGCATCGGTCCGGCCTATGAAGATAAAGCCGCACGCCGTGGATTGCGGGTGGGTGATTTGCTCGATGTTTCGAGCCTGGAGGCTAAGCTCGAAGAGTTATCCCATTATCACAATTTCGTGTTGGAGCATTTCTACCGTGCAGACCCTGTCGTTGCGGCGGATGTGCTTAATGATCTGCACGAATTGACCCAGCTAATCGGGCCGATGGTAACGGATACCGGCGATCTGCTCGATCAACTCGCCACGGATGGAAAGTCGCTTCTGTTCGAGGGTGCGCAGGGAATGTTGTTGGACATCGATCATGGCACCTACCCTTATGTCACGTCGTCCAACACCACGGCCGGTGCGGCCGCATGCGGCGCCGGTATCGGCCCGCTGCAGCTCGATTTCGTGCTCGGTATCACCAAAGCCTATACGACCCGTGTCGGTTCCGGTCCGTTTCCGACCGAACTGCATGACGAGGTCGGCGCGCTACTCGGCGAACACGGTCAGGAATTCGGTGCCACCACCGGCCGCCCGCGACGTTGCGGATGGTTGGATTTGGTCACCCTGCGCCGCGCGCGACAGGTCAACAGCCTATCCGCGCTATGCGTAACAAAATTAGATGTGCTCGATGGCCTCGACACCGTCAAAGTATGCATCGCCTACGATTACCAGGGAGCGCGCCGACTGACTCCCCCCTTCGGCGCCGACGCGATGCAGCAATGCACCCCCATATACGAAGAATTTCCCGGCTGGTCCGAACCCACCACCCACATCGACCGCCGCGAAGATCTACCCGCCAACGCGCGCGCGTACCTCGATGCACTGACCGAACTGTCAGGCTTGCGCATCGATATCGTTTCCACCGGCCCCGACCGCGAGCACACGATGGTGTTGAATCATCCGTTCGATTGATTCGCAAAGCGGGTAGCGAGGTACACAGTCTAATCGTTGAAGGCCTAGGGCGAGGTAGTGGTTGCTCGACATTCACTCCCGGACGTATCTGTTCAAGCACTTAAACAGAGCCGCTTCGGCGCCGCGCTCGAATTCGATGTTAGCGACATTGATTCGATCATCGATTGCTG
>JAOTWM010000407.1 GCA_029862885.1 Gammaproteobacteria bacterium | reverse complement strand
CTTTAGTTCCTCGAGGCCGCCCTGGGTTTCCGCTTCCTGTAGCGTGAGTTGGTAATCGCCGGAGTCGATCAACGCACCGGCCGGTGTGCGATGCGGAAACGCATTGGCCGGCAACAAATTTCTCTTGATGACATCGAGTGGGTCGAGCTCCAACTCGACCGCGATCTTATGCATCATGCGTTCGATTGCGTAATACAACTGCGGCCCGCCAAAGCCGCGTACAGCTCCGGTCGGACATTTATTTGTGACCATAATATGGTTCACGACTTCGACGTTACCGATGCCATAACCGTTGGTGGACAGACCGTGCATGCGATAGATCGGCGCCGGCATCGGTGCGCGCAAGTACGCGCCGTGATCGTCCCAGTGGTGCAATCGCAGCGCATCGACGATGCCATTAGCATCGTATGCGGCTTCGATTCGTGTGGCCCGGTTCGGGGCGGAGTTGGCCGCGCTTAAGTGTTCCAATCGATCTTCAATCCATTTGATTGGACGCCGCGCCAACCGCGAAGCCACGCACAACACAACGATATAAGGAAAGATCGTGAGCTTAGATCCGAAACTGCCGCCGGAATGCGATGGGCTGCGGTGCCGGAGTCGGCTGCCGGGCACACCGAGCGCGATGGCCATCACTGTATGCACCGAAAACGGCCCCTGAAAATTCGACATCACATCGTAGCCGTCGGTATCGGACAAGTACTCGGCGATGACTGCGTAGGTTTCCATCGGTGTGACGGAATTACGCGGATAGCGGATCGTGAGTTCCGAGCGATGCGTAGCGCTTTCGAACGCGGGATCGACCTCGCCGTGGGTAAAGGTGCGTTTCGATACGACGTTGGAACCGGCCACGGGGTGCAGCACCACGGCGTCGTCTGCCGCTGCTGCGACCGGGTCGACGACCGCGTCCAGCAGTTCGTATTCGACCCGAATTAAATCCAGCGCGTCTTCGGCCAAATAGCGGTCGGCCGCGCACACCACCGCCACCGGTTCACCGACATAACGCACCCGGTCGAGCGCAATGCCGCGATAATCGATGTCGTTTTTGAAGCCGACTATGAGCGGTTTTACGTAGCGCTTGATGTCTTCACCAGTCACCACCGCGCTCACTCCAGGCACACTTGTCGCAGCCGAGGTGTCGATGGAAACGATGCGTGCGTGTGCGTGGGGCGAGCGCAGAATTGCGGCGTGATGGGTACGCCGGGTGACCGGCAAATCGTCGATGAATTTACCCGCGCCCCTTAAGAGCGGCGGATCTTCGACTCGCAACACCGCCTGGCCGACATGGCGTTGCGGTGTGGATGGGTCAGGTTGGGCGGACATTGCCGTACAAGCTTATGATTTTGGGAAGAGTGTTTCGATAAGTTACGTATAATCGCCGTGTATGTAAAGAATGCAGTGGCTCCGCACTCGGACTGGATGTGGAAGCAGTGCAAACCGTATCGCAAACAATAGGGAGAACTCATTGAGCTGGCTAATCGGCGTCGACGTGGGTGGGACATTCACGGATTTTTTTGCGTTCGATCTCAACACTCGTCAGTCGCGTTTATACAAACGCCCATCGACGCCGGAAAACCCCGCGTTGGCCATTGTGCTGGGTGTGCAGGAATTATGCGGTGAACTCGGTGTCGATGCGGCCGATGTGAGCCGCATTTGTCACGGAACCACCGTCGCCACCAATGCCCTTATCCAACGCAAGGGCGGCCGTCTGGCGATGATTACCACCAAAGGCTTTCGCGACTTGCTCGAGATCGGGCGTCAGACCCGGCCGCGGATGTACGACCTGCAAACCGACAACCCACCGCCTTTGGTGGAGCGTCAGGATCGATTTGAAATCGATGAGCGCATCAGCGCTGACGGCTCGGCACGGCGTAACATCGACGCCAATGAATTCAGCGACGTCGCCGAACGTATAAAACGCAGCGGCGCCGAGGCCTGCGCGGTGTGTTTCTTGTTTTCGTTTCTTGAGCCCGGCCATGAGCAACAAGCCGCTCAGGCGTTGCGTGCGGCCGGTATCGACGTGCCGTTATCGCTATCCAGCGAAGTGCATCCCGAATTCCGCGAGTACGAGCGATTCTCGACGACGGTATTAAATGCCTATCTGCAACCGGTCATGGAACGCTACTTGGGCTACCTGCAAGGCGAACTCGGCAACAGCATGCCGCAAGCGCCCGTGGGTATTTTTCAATCCAGCGGCGGACTGATGTCGGTGCAGCAGGCGCGCAGATTCCCGATCCGCACCGCGCTGTCGGGTCCGGCGGCCGGCGTCTTAGGCGCCGTGCAGTCCGGCCGCGAATCCGGCCGTGGGCGATTGATCGGTTTAGATATGGGTGGCACTAGCGCCGATATTTGCCTGATCGAAGACTTTCGGCATTTTGTTTCGTACGAGCGTGACGTCGCCGGCTTTCCGATTCGCTTGCCCAGCGTCGATGTACACACGGTCGGCGCCGGCGGCGGTTCGGTAGCCTGGTTCGACCGCGACGGTTTGCTGAAAGTCGGCCCAAAAAGCGCGGGTGCCGATCCGGGGCCCGCCTGTTACGGGCGCGGTGGCGACCAAGCCACCGTGACCGACGCGAATCTGTTGTTGGGCCGGCTGTCGCCGCGCGGTTTACTGGGTGGGCGGATGGAGTTGCAGCGCGCCGCAGCCGAGCAGAGTTTTCAGCCGCTCGCGGCCAGGCTTGGATTCAGCGTGACCCGCACCGCACTCGGGGCGTTGGACATCGTGACCGCCAATATGGTGCGCGCGGTGCGCGCGATCTCCGTCGAACGTGGCCACGACCCGCGCGAGTATGTGTTGATGCCGTTTGGCGGTGCCGGGCCATTGCACGCGACGGCGGCCGCTCGCGCGTTGGGCATCGCCGAGATGCTGGTGCCGGCCGCGCCCGGTATATTGTGCGCGCAAGGGCTCATCGTCTCAGACCTTAAAGAACAGTTCACCGCGACCCGCCGCCAACGCATAGCAGCCGCGAACAACGACGAAGACCTCGGCGAACTTAACGACGTGGCCGACGGCTTGCGGCAACGCGCCGAACGCTGGTTCGACGACGAGGGCATCGCGCGCGACGATCGCCGCCATACACTGTCGTTGGATATGCGCTATGTCGGTCAGAATTTTGAACTGCAAGTGCCGCTCGGCGATGTGTTGGGCGCCGAATCTGAACAGCCGCAGTTGCCGACGGCGAAACGTTTGTTGGAGTTATTCTTCGATGCCCACGAACAACAATACGGGTTCCACAATCCGGACGACGCCGTGGAAGTGATTACAGTGCGGCTTGTCGCGAGTGCGCAACTGGCCGCCATCGAGCGTATCGCGGGCTCCTTGCCGGAGTCCGCGCCGGAACCTGAGCCGATCGAGCAACGCCCGGTATACTTCACCGATGCCGATGCGGTGTCGACGCCGGTCTACAGGCGTTCTTCGCTGCGCTGCGGGGACCGCTTGGACGGGCCGGCCGTGATTGAACAACTGGACGCGACGACATTATTGTTTCCCGGCGATCGTTTGACCGTCGACGAAGCGCTGAACTTATCGATTGAATTAAGGAATCTCGGCGTAAGTCCGGGCGAATCAACTGGGGAATCAAAATGATCAAGATCAAGGCGCCCCATATTGATCAAAGCGGGGCCAGTAATAGCCCAGCTGTTGGTAAGTTTCGCAACGCGGAGATTGATCATTTTGGACTCCAATTGATCGCTCATGACTTTTGCAGACATTCCTCAAAACCATGAAATCACTGGACCCGATCACCCTGGAGATTTTGTTCAACGCGCTGAAGTCCGTGACCGACGAGACATTCATCGCGCTGATGAGAAGTGCGTACTCGACCAACATAAAAGAACGCCGCGATCACTCCACCGCGTTGATGGACCGCGACGGCCGGTTGGTGGTGCAAGCCGAGGCATCGCTGCCGATCCACATCGCATCGATGACGGGCACGCTGACTGCAGTGCTCGCCCAATACGGCGACGATTTTCACGACGGCGACATCTTCGTCGCCAACGACCCCCATGTCGCAGGCGGCACGCATTTGCCGGACATCAATATGGTCATGCCGGTGTTCGTGGACGGCGAGCTACTCGGATTCATGTGCAACATTGCGCACCACGCCGACGTTGGCGGAGCGGTGCCGGGCAGTATGGCGGGCGGTATGTCGGAGATATACCAGGAGGGGTTGCGTATCCCGGCCGTGCGTTTGTTTCGCGCAGGTCAACTCGACGACGACTTGATGCGTTTGTTATTGCTCAATGTTCGAGTGCCCGAGGAACGCCAAGGCGATTATTTTGCGCAAGTCGCGGCGTGCCGATTGGGTTTACGCCGCTTGTTGGAAATTGCCGCCGCGAACGGTTCCGCCACGCTGCAACAAGTGTTTGTCGAAATCATCGACCGCACCAAGCAGCGAATGAGTGCCGCGATTGCCGATATTCCCGACGGCGTATACCGCTTTCAGGATGTGATGGACGACGACGGCCTCGGCAGTACGGATATACCAATTGCGGTCACGATTACGGTGTCCGGCAACGACGTGGACATCGACTTCGCGGGCACCAGCGCGCAGGTCGATGGCAACATCAACGTGACTTTCAATGCGACCCAGGCCGCGGTGTGCTACAGCTTGAAAGCGCTGCTCGACCCCGATATACCTAATAACCAAGGGATGTTGGATATCCCGCGGATTCATGTCGAAAAAGGCACATTGTTGAATGCGGGGTTTCCTGCGCCGGTCGCGGCGCGTGCGAATACCTGTCAGCGTGTCGTGGATGTCATTATCGGCGCGTTGGCGGACGCGTTACCGGAACGCGCGATCGGCGCGTCGAACGGCGCCAACACCACGGCCGTGTTTTCCGGCGTCGATCCGCGCAACGGGCG
>JAOTWM010000406.1 GCA_029862885.1 Gammaproteobacteria bacterium | reverse complement strand
CGGAGAGTCCATGGACGATGCGGTGCGGCGCCGCACCGCATCGTCCATGGACTCTCCGTGCCGTGGATGGCTGCAGCAACTATTCGCCCAATATAACGGCCAAAGGTGTTTCTGTTTGCTGCGCTGTTGTAATAACAACTCGCCCTCGGAATTGAAAACAAACAACGAAAATGCTCGGTGCAGCTGACCATCTCCAATGTGACATTCGTCTTTTGACATATGGCCGATTTCGTTGTCGTGTTCGTCGACCAATATTAAATCGTCGGCATCGAATGAAACAACAGCATCGTTTAATGCTGCACTGGAACGATTATCCAACTTGTACCTCCATCGCTTGATACCCGGCGCCTCGAATGGCGTCGATTACCTGCTGAGTATTATCGATACACACCGAGACGATCGAGCCCCCGCCGCCCCCGCCAGTGACTTTTGCACCGATTGCACCGTTATTCCTAGCGATGGAAATTAATTCTTCAATTTCGGGGCTTGAGACCTGTAGGGAATTAAGCAGTCCGTGGCACACGTTCATGAGGTCGCCGAGTTGTTGCAGGTCGTGTTTCTTCAATGCCTCGACTCCTTGTAATGTCAGGCTGTCGATATCATCGAAGATGCGATCGCATAGTACCGTATTACGTTCCCATAGCTGCCTTACTCCAGCCACCATTTTCGCGGTAAGGCTTTCAACGCCGGTCATTGCGATGATCAGGCTGACCGGTTCATTTATATGCAAGTGTTCAATCAACGGTGGATCACCGGCCTTGAACAGCAGAAACTTGCCGTAGGTGGCCATCGCGTTATCGACCCCGGAGGGCGTGCCATGGGCCACCTTTTCGCATTCGAACGCCAATTCATTGACCTCGGTGTCAGCCAGTTCGAGGTCAAAATGCTGGTCCAGGGCGCGGATAATGGCGACTGCCATCGCCGCCGAACCACCAAGGCCCATTGCCCGCGGAATATTGGGAAATACCTTTATGGAAAATGACCGATCGCTTAATGCAAACTTATCGAGGATCAGTGCCAATGGGCGTTCGAACGATTGCGGTGGACGCTCGTCATGTTTGACTTGCTGTTCCACACCCCAGCGTGGAATCAACAAATGGATGCCGTCATCGGCCGACTCCACCTGTGCCTGAATCGCCAATGGAATCGGTGCAGCCACCACATGCCTTCCATAGACCGCCGCATGTTCGCCGAACAATATGGCTTTGCCATAACCGGACGGCAGTTCTATGTGCTGTTGTTTTCCGTTTTGTTTGTCCGGATTCGATTCCGCGATCACATCGGCCACAATTTCCCGTGCTTTCCAAACCTTTATTTCGCCACAGCCCACCAAGCGATCCACCACGGTATCGAAGATTTCCGGGGTGGCGCCCGCCGCGGTCGCCACGCTGCGGGCATGTAACGTCATGTGCCCCTCTTGGATGCCTTCGGTAACGAGCGCCCGCAATGCTGCAAAGTTTTGTGCCAAGCCAACGGCGCCCATTAGTTCGGCGAGACGGCGGGCGTTAGGGTTGCCGAGTATGCGGTGATTCAACGCCACTGTCGGATTCGATTGCAGCGGTCCGCCGACCGTCCCGACCTTCATTGGAATCTCAATATGGCCTACAAGATCTCCATCGTCGTTCTTGCTCCAGCGCGATAACGAGGTGTAATGGTTGCCGCGCGCGGCGTAGGCGTGGGCCGCCGCCTCGATGGCGCGCCAGTCGTTGCCGGTGGCGATAGCCACCGCATCGACTCCGTTCATGATGCCCTTGTTATGAGTCGTGGCTCGATATGGGTCGATCGATGCGAATTCACCCGCCAGAATGATGCCATCGCGGACTTGCTCACCATCGAAACCCTTTTTCTGTAAGTGCTCAATCGGGATGGTCGCCTCCGCAGAGACCAGTGCGCGATCTGTGAGGTTCGATAAGATTCGCAGGAATACTTTGCCTTCGGAAATTGACTCGATCAACGACGCGACACCCTCGCACATCGTATTCACGAGATTCGCACCCATCGCATCGCGAGTATCCACGAGAAGATGGGCGACCAGCATATCGCCGTGATTGGATGGGTACACGTATACTTCGACGTCCCGCGCGCCACCGCCGCGTGCGACCATATTGGGGTGTAAACCGTTTGCGAGATTGAGAATTTCCTGTTTGCGCTGAAGTAGGGATTGTCGAGCCTTGGTAGCGTTGGGCAGATCGACAACTTGGATTTGGCCGATCAGCAGCGGCTCGGTACTTTGTGCTTGAAAGCCGCCGGCTTGGCGAACAGTTTTAGCGGCAGAACTCAATGCGGCGACGATCGATGGCTCTTCCACCACCAATGGCACCGCGTAGGGGTTGCCATTGACCAGAAAATTTAGTGCCAAACCAATCGGCATGCCCATTACGCCGATGACGTTTTCAATCATCTTATCGGCGTTGTTGACGTTAAGCGTGTGCCGGCCCGTGGCCAAAGACAAGTAGTCGTCGCGTGACAGTAGGCCACGTTGGTGGACAGCGCGGACACGCTCCGGCACCGATAGTTTGTAAAACGCTGGAATTAGGGAAACATCCGTTAGATCGTCATTCCACATTAGTGTTGGCTCCGTGCAGATCAACTTGCAATTGTAACGGTACGAATCCAGCAACCGTTGTTGCTGCACGGACCCGGTCAATAATCTCGGGGTTATCGCTTAACGCGACCCCAAAATCGCCCCCCCCGGCGCCGCACGGCTTATAAACGGCTCCTGCCGAATGGACGATTTTCGCCAGTTGTTGGTGCTTTGACGAGTAGATGTCGAGACCGCTAGATGCGCCAAGCCTATTCAATGCATCGCCGTAGGCGCTCGCAGCGGTGCACAGTTCGGCGGTATTGTGAGCGTGAAGCGCGGCAATTCCGGACCGCGATATTTCGCTCATATCATTGAGTAATTGGCGGGCATCGTCGGCATGTTTGCGACGCCACGTCTTGAAGTCGCGCAGAAAATCCCGAGTCGAGGCGCTGTGTCCGGTCCAAAGAAATACATAGTGAAGCGACTCGGGCAGTTGTAAGGCGTTGATTTCCGGTGTGCGGCGCAGGGTTGGAATGCGGTAGCTTAGCACTCCGCCATATAAACTCGCGGCTACGTCAATGCCGCTTCCTTCGTTGCCCTGCATGCGTCGGTGAGCGGCCAACAATGATCGTAACCAACGGCTGCGTCCAAGCGCATCGGGTGATAATCCAACGAAGGTAAGCAGTGCCGAACCGAGCGCGACAACAAGGGCGGCACTGGATCCTAGCCCTAACTTAACTTGCGAGCCAGGTTGATAAAATAGTGGTGTCATCAAGGTTGCATTGAATACAGGCCAAGTTCGCCGGTCCAACACCTTCAGTCGCGCCAATGACCGCAGTACCTGCGCGACCGGCCGCAACCGATCGATGAATCCGGCGCTCATTTCCGACCAATCCAGGGTGCCGTCACCGAGAATTCTGAAGTGAGCGGGCCGGTCAATAATTCCCGGTGCGTTGATCGTAAATAACTCATCCGTGTCGGTCTGCAGTCGCACTTCAGCTCGGCGGTCCACTGCCATCGCAAGTGCCGGCCCCCCCTCTAACACCGCGTATTCGCCAAGCAGCACAATTTTCCCAGGCGCGCTGGCAGCAACGATCATTGCATGCTCTCCATGATTCGGACACCCGGCCCGAGGTTGCTGGTATACAGTTGCCTCACGCCGTTCACCTTCTGTAGCGCGGCATGAACCATATCGGCGCACTCCGGCAGGCATACGGCTTTTACCTGAGGGCCCGCATCGACGGTAAAAAATGCCGGTATTCCGTCGTTCCGTAGCCGCCGAATAGTGTGGATGCAGTCGATGGTTGCGCCGTTCCAGTAAACCAGTGGCGGATTCGACGACATCATGACCGCGTGCATTTTCAGGCAACTGTGCTCGCTCACTTCCGCCAAAGTGGCAAAGTTACGCTCCATAATCGCATCGCGCGCGGTCATAAAATCGCGGCCCGCGCTGTCAACCCAGGCGGCGTAATAATCTGATGTCTCCGCGCTGTGGCGCATACCATCGCTCGACCCCGTCGGTTTCGGTTGCTCGCTGGTTAGCGCAATAATAACTCGGAGCGGCCAGTCCGTTGCCGATAGCAGCGGTTGCGCGGTCACGTTGCCATTGAGGGCATCGGGCATTTCGACAAATCCACCAAATACTGAGCGCGCTGCCGATCCAGATGCGCGGCGCGCAAGTGCGGACAATTCGACCGCATCGATTTCGATTGCCAGCGCACCCACTGTTGCCGCAGCCAACGCAGCGAAGCCCGATGCCGACGATGCCAAGCCGGCACCAATCGGAAAATTGGTTTTGCTGTCCACGTGTGCGTGTAGCCCGACCCCGGCCCTCCTCCGGCAAGTGTCCAGCAGCGCGGTGACTCGTGAGGACTGGCTTGCGTCGCGCCGGCCATTAACCGAGACGTCGTCGGCCCGGAGCTTGGGGTCGAATGCGACCTTAGTCCGAGTCCATAGCGAATCGAGCGTAATGGATAGCGATGGGACCGCGGGAATATTTCGATCGACCTCGCGTTTCCCCCAATACTTGACGAGGGCAATATTAGGCTGCGCCTGGGCTATTGCTTCCATTGTGACATGCGTAAGCCGCGGCTCGTTGGGTATGGTTTCAAATCTTAGTGTATGGAACATCTGCAAACGTCATGGCCGATCAACCTGGGTCGAAAATGATCGATCTCCGCGTTGCAAAACGTAAGCAACGCTACCGCGTCCCTGCTCTCGCTCATTACCTACATCCCTGTAGGCAACGCTACCGCGTCCCTGCTCTCGCTCATTACCTACATCCCTGTAGGCAACGCTACCGCGTCCCTGCTCTCGCTCATTACCTACATCCCTGTAGG
>JAOTWM010000405.1 GCA_029862885.1 Gammaproteobacteria bacterium | reverse complement strand
CACTCCAGAGGCGTAAACAGGTGCACAATCGTGAATTGCGAACCGTTGCCGGCATCCAACGCCATGGTAGACACGCCGACTCGGATGGACCTATCTGAGGCCGTGCAAAAATGGAGTTCGCAACGCCTGATGGCGCTGTGCTGTTGGGCCATTTGAATCAGGGGACATTCGTCACCGCAGTACTGATTGCCGAACACATCGCGGCCGGAAAGTACTTCCCAGCACCTTCATATCGAGACTCCTCTGCTGCTGCTTTAAAATAGCAGATGTGTCTCTCAACGAATCAAGCTAAATGGTCCAATATGGGCTGACGTCGGACACCGTTTGGCCTTTCTGGACGTCCCAAAACAATTGAACATCGCACTCGACACCGAGGATGCAAGAGCACTAAGAGAAAGTGAAGTAGGCCGTGTCGGCGCGCTTGGATGCAGCGGCAGGTATCCGGTGCGGGCAAAAAAACGCCCGGCATAGGCCGGGCGTTTGAGGCGATATCGTGTTCTGTACTATTGCATCGTGCCGACAGCCGCTACTTTGTCTTTCGCAACCAAGGCCTGCACCAACACTTTTAAATCGTTAAGTTCCGTTTCCAGCGTTGCAATTCTCCCATCCTTGCTATCGATGCGATCTCGAAGGTCACGGTTTTGTTCATGCAGCCCCTGAATCGCCGCTAGCGCGATACCCTGCGCGTCCGTTACCGAGATGTGGGTCCCGTCTCCTATTCCAAATACTTCCCGAAAATCCTCCGCCATCGGGCCGATATGTTCGCGATCAGGGCCTTCCTTAAATCGCCACCGACTCACCGGCAACCGGCTCACTCCCGCCAAAATTTCATTCACTTCAACACGCTCGATCCCGGTTTTCTTCTCTTGCGACGAACTGAAGTTCACGTTGGTCGCGTCGATACTCCCGTCCACAAACATCGTCGCCTGGCCCGCGCTGCCGTCCAAACGGTCCCGAACAATCAGTTCCGCACCGCCCGATCCAATCCGGGAAATCTTGAACGTTCCGTCCTGATCGTTTTGGAAAAACCAATCCAAACGGTTGGTGTTAAACAGATCAAATCGAACCCCGCCGTTGTTTTCGAGCGCGAATAAGGTCCGATTACCGACCGACGCCGAATTCTCATCCACCAAAATCTGCGACGCGCCGTCGGTCCTGGTGACCTCCAATGGCGCAGCCGGCCCCAGCGTCCCGATGCCCACATAACCGGTGTTGTCGGAAATTCCCATCATGGTTCCAGTCGGTCCGCCGGCGCCGTTGGCCACAATCTCGAAGAAGAAATCCCCGCCGCTGCTTTGACCAAAATCCCAGGTCGACCGAGAGGTGTTCTCCAGGCGGATTTCCATGTTGGTCTTAGTCGAGGCCGCAAACGCGTGTATGCCGTTGACGGCCGGGGTGATGGTGCCAATACCTATGCGGTTCCCCGAGCGGTCGAGGAAAAACGAGTCGTCCGCTAAGTGGATATCGCCGCTGATATCAATTTCAATGGAATCATCAACGTTGGCTGACGAAATTACATCAAAAGCGTCAAAACCGGTTTTCAAATCTCTGAGTAGCCAAAATGGTTCAGGGAGCCCCGCATTACCAGAACGAATTTCCCAATCCAATCCAGCGGTACTTGTGTCGTCGAACACGACCAAAGGAGCCGAAGAGCTTGAGGTCAAATTTTGCGCCAATGCGGCCGGGACCAACGTATCCAGCACGGCGGCAAACAACCTCGTAAGCGGCCCCTTTCGACTCAATCCTGCCGAATCTTCCGATGACGGCTGCGATATCATGCCGTTGGCCACACGCAGTGTCCCCGAGGTGCGGCTGTGCAGTTCATTGCCGGGTTCGACGCCCGTAACCAGCACATACACTTCGTAGCGGTAACTGCCGTCGGCGGCCCCGGCACTGGACCAGATTACCGGCCCACCGTCGGAACGCTCGTCCACGACCATCTCATCGTCCGGGCTCATGATGCGCACCAGCATGGTGTCAAGATTACCGACGCTCAGTGGCGGGGAAATCGTCACACTGGTGGGCAAAATCGTAATGCTTGCGTCCGCCGCTAACGCGGGCACGCCCGCACCACTCGCAAACAGCAAAGCCGACGCGACGAGGCTGGTGAATATTTGGTGAAATTTTGTCGCCATAACAATGTTCTCCCTACGGTTGTTAAAGGACTAGAGTAAATGGAAGAATTACTAGTCGATTCTCACAGAATTGCATTTCCTCACGTTCCTACGATCCCACTGCGTGCACGATTTGTCAATAGAGAATCTCGCTGCCAACCCGCGTGGGAAAGCCGCAGAATGCCTGGTCCGTAGTGCCCGCAGCTCACCTTGGCCGTTAATGCGATATGTGCCGCAGAAGGCGACATTTTTCAGGTATTGCGAGCGTGCCGAAGCGGTTTCATTAATTCTTCTAAAGAATTCAAATTAAGTCTTAAATTTACTTGAATTCTTAAGCTACGTGAAAATTCGGTATCTCAATTTGCATTAATTACGATAGATGCACGCATCTGTCGTGCGGTTGCTCTTGGACGATGCTGCCGGTGCGTCCCTACTTGCAGTCGTACTATTGACCTGCGCCCCAAGGCGGAATCGCGAGCTATATATATTAGCTTCGTCGTGGTGACACGCGCAGGCCGGTTCGCTCATGCGCGGGCGATCCTCCGTCGTAATATTCGAATCATTGGCGCCGCCATGCGTCGGACGAACCGAGGATTACCACCGAATAGTCGACCCGCGGGTCATTGTGTCAGGCGTAACGGCAAGGTGTTATTCTGTCATCGCTATCGACTCCTCTCGGTTCCGAAACCGCGTTCTGAAATTGCATATGAATAACGTCTCCTGTGGGCGCGCAGACTAAAATACTTCCGCCGCTGTCGTTGGCGGTACTGTCGGGTATCCTCATCGGCTGTGCGTTTCCTCCCGTCGATCAGCCCTGGCTCGCGTGGTTGGGATTGGTGCCGTTGTTGCGTGCCGTCGTGCGTGCGCCGAATTGGCGGCACGCGGCGTTCTTTGGTGCGGTGGCAGGCACAATCGCGTGTCTGATTACCACCTGGCCTTTGATATCCGCTTCAACCTGGACGGGGTGGGCCTTATCGACGCCTGAGGAGGCCGCGTCGATGGCGGGCCGCCGAGCTTGGTATCTCTATGGTCTTTGGTTCTGTTTCACCGGACTCTGGTGCGGCGGCGTATTCTGGGGCGGGTTCGCGGCGGCCCTGCACTGGGTCGGGGATCAGCGGCCATGGCGGCTGCTTTGGCTGGCGTCTTTGTTATGGCCGCTTGGGGTTGAGTGGCTCCGTACGCAGGTGGCCTGGGGTTTCCACTGGACCCTGTTGGGCAATCTGGCCGCCGACTTCCCGTGGCTGCGGCAACTCGCGGCACTAGGTGGCGTGTGGTTGCTCAGCGCATTGATCGTGATGGCCAACGTGGCGATTTATGTTTTGCTATTTCGGCGCCATGCGCCGCGGTTTTGGATTACCCCTGCCATTACGGCGGCCGTCATCGCCGTCGCCGTCGCTGGAGGTTTTGCCCATGTAAGAGCCCTCGAAGACATTGAGCCGCAATTCGATGTCGCCGCGCTTCAGCTGAGTCAGGACTCCTACTCACAGTTCGACTACACAGCGTTTGGTATGGACAAACACTACCTGCGCCTGACCAAGCAGGCCTATGAACGTTTTCCCGGCCGCTTCGATATGCTCGTGTTGCCCGAATCTATAGGATTCGGCGGCGTATCGTTGGACGGTACCCGTTCCGAGGCGCTACCTGGAAAGCCCGTATCGACGATTGAGCAATGGATGACAGCGCTTACGCCCTTGTTACCCGATCCGAATTCCATTCTGGTTTTCGGAATCGATACCGTGGAACAGGGGCGGGACCGTAACTCAGCGCTGGTGATGGATAACACCGGCCCGGTGGGGTGGTATCACAAACGCGGCTTGGTGCCGTTTGCCGAATACCAGCCGCGATTGACTGGCCTCGTTGATTTGAGCGGCGCGTCGCAATTCCATGCCGGCGTGGATGCGACGCCCATCGCAGTAGGCGGCCTGAAGTTGGGGTTGTTTATTTGTCAGGAGATTCTGTTTCCCGAGCTTATTCGTGAGAGCACGTCGAGCGGTGCGACGCTGCTGGTCAGTGTCGGTAACGATGGGGTGTTCTCCGATCCGGCCGTAGCGTTAGTCCACGCGAAGTTGGCGCAGGTGCGCGCCACGGAGACTGGCCGCTACCTGGTGCGATCCATGAAGACCGGCGTGTCGGCCATCGTGAGCCCAAGCGGTAAGGTCCTCGCGCAGATCCCGTCTGATAAGGTCGGTATGATCGTGTTTAAGGTCGCCCCTCTCGAACACATGACGCCTTATGTTCGTTTCGGCGACTGGCCGTTGATTTTGTTTGGGTTGGGATTGGGAGTATTCGTGTTGCGCCGCCCGCGCGATCTGCCGTTCGGAGCGACCGTCGGCCGCTAGAAATACCGAATTAATGACCAATAAGAACGGCCCGCGTTTAGTGCCCGCTATGGCGAAAAGACCCTGCGCTTTCCACATCTCGGTGGTTTTCCTGCTTTTGCTCAGCGTGTATGCGCTCACGTCGCCGCGGACGGTAGCCCTGGAGGACGATGGCCTGTTCATTTTGTCGGCGTATTTCAACGGCGTATCCCATCCGCCGGGTTATCCACTCTACACATTGATTGGGAAGCTGTTTACGTTCTTACCTATAAGCAGCATTGCCTACCGTGTACATCTGGCGAGTGCGGTTTTCGGGGCCGCGACATGCGCGATTTTGTGGTGGGTCGTGCACACCATCAGCCGAGACAAATATGCGGCCTATGTGGCCGCGCTGGCACTTGGGGTATCGCCGATATTCTGGTCGCAATCGATCGTCGCCG
>JAOTWM010000404.1 GCA_029862885.1 Gammaproteobacteria bacterium | reverse complement strand
CCGATTAGTTTCTTCAACTGACACTCAGCGCAGTACGTCGTTTACAGAAAATGCCCGCTGTTGTCCGTTCCTTCTTTCAAGCTCCGTCAACACGCTACGCTGTAGCTTTACCATGATCCGTTACTTTTGAACGGCTTAGTAACAAAAGGAACAAGAGTAGTGAAAACTTATGCTTTGATGGGAATGTATTCCCAAGAAAATCAACTGGCAGAATTTTTAACCTATTACCTGAGAATTCTGCAATTTGATCAAGTCATTTTCGTTGAAAGGTTTTTTGACGAAAAAATGCAACCTAGTTTATCAAAATCCATTTGTCGCTTGTTCGGTGAACGAGTCATTTATGACGCAATCATTTCACCGGGTGACGGCGTTAAAGCTCAAGTCGAGTTTCAGCACATCTTGGTCAAAAAATGGCTCGCATATTTGCGGACGATTCATCCTCCATCAGAACACGATTCAGTCTGGGTTCTTTATGTTGATTGTGATGAATTCGTGCGTTTTCCCGGTTCAATAGCGACTTTGATCGAGAAAATTAAACCGGCACCTGATACCGGGATCGGTTTTGTTCAGAGTCTTTTTGGTCATAATGACCTCGAAAAGATGGGTTGGGACGAATTGGTCATTGAGACTCATCCAATGTCAGTGACTCTTGATCTAGACGATCCTTGGTATAGTTGTAAGGTTTCGACTCTTCTAAAAGAAAACTGGCCACGAAATGATTGGGCACATAAAACGATGTATCCCCTCTCAAGTCAAGTCAAGCATTGGCTTCATAATTCGGGACAGATAACCCATCTCTTGTGTCCGACAACTATCGCTGGGATTAATCATTACATGATTCTTTCCAAGGAATTAATTAATAGAACTCATCCTGGGGGGACGGTACAAAAGAAAATGCGTGAAATGATTGCAGAAGATCTAAGGGAAACTGGTCGTCAGAATAATTCGATGAGTTTGGCTCATTTCAGTGGATCAATCCGAGAAGACCAAAGATATCAGGCGTCACTACCACTACTAACAGGTGTGTTCGGACCTCGAAACGCCACTATAGTCCAGGTTTAAATGGCCCTCAATTCTTGGGAGAACGTCATGGATCAAATTATGGGGGTACGGTTAGAATAAACAAGACAGCAGATTCAGTTGGCGCTCCCTGGCGCCCGGTTTGGGGTCAACCTGACTGGCGTCATCTCATTACGGCTGAGAAGGCCTTCTCCAGGCCACGCAGCGTCCTCGGGCCACCTGTCGCTACACCGATCGCACGTCACGGCATGTCGGACACGCACTCGGAAGAGTTGACTTTGACTGTGGGCTCTCCCAAGAGAAGCTCAACTGGGAAATCTCGGATTAAAAAGTGGGTTGCTCCAGAATACCAATACGCCGAATAGAGCAGTCATCAGCGAATATTTTTCTCTTGTGGGAATATGCCCCTACGAACCGGGAAGCGCTGATTCAATTAATAGCGTGCTTGCGAACTCTATGCTTTTACAATGAACAAAAAATCATACATATTTTTTCTAACTCTCTCGAAGAAAAAATGCTTGCAAGCGTACCCATCGGGCTAAACGAGCTTTATCTGGTTGATTGGACGCCCAGCGAACTCAAACAGAACACGCTTTTTGAAGCGTCCGGGATGGCTTTTGATCCTGAGGGGTTTGGATGGGCATGGTTTTCGGACCGTTTCAGGTTGGCCTGCATTTGGAGATGGGGTGGGACCTACACTGACACAGACAACATCTGTATAGGCAGGCTGCCCGGAGAAAGGAACTTGGTATCTCGTACTTACGACCCTCATTCCTTCGATATAAAAGGAGAGACGTTAATTCCGGGAAAATACCGGGAGGGCACTGGGAAGGAGCGATACAACCACATCCCGTTTCGTCTTCGCAATGATCCTTTCTTGAATTTTGACCCAGAGCATCCATTTCTTAGGATGTTAGTGGAGCGCAAACAGTCGAACGTCGCACATGGAAAATCCTGGCAAGCTTTGTTGGGGGAATTATTTCTAGAGGGATTGGAGCTAGGAATCCATAACGTACGTGCTGTGCTGTTGTTGGCTTACTTCCCTGACGGAAGAGGGTGTTACGAATATAGTGACCACGACAAGTGTAAGTACGGGGGAGAAATTTGTGACATTCTTTACCGCAACTGTCCAGACATAAAGCATGTTGGCAACTACCAAACCCGTCGTCGGCAATATGCGCAGAACATATTGAACGACCTTTACCGATCATTTCCATATTGTTGCTTTCTTTGGTCGAAGGGCCACTATGGTTTCCGTAAAGGTAGGGAAAATAAAATCTCGAATTGGCTTGTACGGTTAGTCCTTGAAACAGTTCAAAGGGAAACTTAAACATTACGATATCTGAAATTTTGCTACAAAGTAATTGGCGCGAGCATTCATCTATGCGGCCCCCCATCCTGGTTGCTCTAATGCCCCGACTGCATGCTTCATGTGGTTCATCGCACCGATCGAGTATCGAAGAGGCATCCGGCGCGTCCTCGAGCACTCAGGCCTGTGGGCGCTGTTTTCCACTGAGCTATCATCTGGGTCCCGATATCGATTGCTGGTGCAGCCTGCCAATCATTAGATCCTCTGATCCACCCAAGTGACGTTCGTGCTCAAGCGCCATGGGCCGGCCATTATCGGCAATATAGCGACAGAACCGTCGGCTCAACGTATAGAACTTTCCGATGAAGTACTCAGGAGTGTTTTGCCCACTGCGAAAGACCTGGCGGTAGTCACAGGCAATGTTCTTAGTGTGCATCCACTGGGCGAAATTTCTCTCGGATACGCGCTGCTTGATCAGCCCGTTATAATCCGGTTCAAAGAACGAATCCTGCTCTATGGCCGCGCGCACGGCGCGTGGTGTCAAAGCGGCAAGCATGTTCGCACGCTTGCGTTGAGGTTTCGCTCCGTATCCGACGATCGTCGAATCCAACTTAAGAAGCGTGTCAAACTCGATCGACATGCACGCAGTCACCATGAGATGCGTCTTGATGCTGAGTGACGTGTATTGCTCCGGACATGCCACATACAGCTGATCTCCCGTAAAGTGCGGCGCCGCGAGACGCGGATCCGAATAGACCTCGATTATCCGATAACGGGAGTCTTGTTTCAGGTAGGCATAGAGAGGAGTCTGCTTGAGGCGATTAAGGTATTCCCGATCGCGTTCACAGGTGTAGACGCAGAGAAGTCTCATCGTTACTGGCTGTCTTATGCCCTTTAAGAGGCCAATTCTAAAGTAGAAGGATCTGGCTTGGATATTGGCCAAATACCCCTCGAGCGTTAAATCACCGAGCAAGTCAAGAGGCCGTTCTCGGTTGAATTCCTCTATCCACTTATGAGTGAGTTCTCGTACTTCATCGAGAGTTTCGAAAACGTAGGCGTCGAGGCCCCCGTAGCGAAATGTGCCGTCAAGTCGTTTGACGTACACATTCTGTGAGGATTGACCCTATTGGATGAATACGAGTTCGACACCGTAAGCCTCCAACAACTGCTGGAGTGCTAGAGCAAAGGACCTCTGGGTCGTTGTTCATCCGGAGTTTTTCAGGCAGCCCCCGCCCCGCGACCACCCGCTTGAGTACGTGGTCCACCAATTCCGCCCGCAACGATGTGTCGACGTCGGCAGCAAGCATCTCGCCATTGAACTCATCCATCAGGTTGAAGGTGCTAAAGCGTCTCCGCGAATAAAAGATGTCGCTCCTGAAACCCGCCGAGCAACACCGATTGTGTTGGCCAGGGACAGCCAGCGCAGGCGTCACTTGGAACCAAAATGTGACGCAAGATTCTTTCACTTTTCGGCCTTAGTCCGGACGGGGCGTGCCAAAAAAACGATACCATAGCGAGTAGTGGTTAGCAAAGTTGAAACGAAATCTCGAATCATGTTGATAATGCAAAGTTGTACAAATCCGCGGTGAGGACCAACAGGGAGTACGCCGTCTTTGCCGCCATTGTAGATGAGGCGCGAATCGATTATTCAATTCCGCTGGGAGCGGTGGAGGAATGGGCACGTAACAATAAGTCTGACGTACCTCATCCGTTTTACATACATACGAATCCGTTTGAACTCATTCAGATAAATGGGCAGAACCTCGCGCAAAAAATCTGGATGCACGTAGTTAATGTGCCTGCAAATAGCAGTATCAAGTTTCGGACGCGATTCGAAGAGGTTTTCGAAAAATTCGTTCTCCACTATCATATTTTTTGGTCACGGGGACCGGGGAATGATGAAGAAGATAATGGTTTACGATCCTGCCTGGCTTGTCCCGATTTTAGAATTACTGATTAATAGTTAAGTATTGGCAAATTCCATTTTTACGATCCGGTTGACGGCCGCTAATTGGTTGTTCACGCCGTCGTGCGCAACATGGTGAAGTTGTGCTTGGAGGGCCACGATTACGTGCTGGAACGCCGGAATTGCGGCAACGGCGTGCGCTGCCTGAAAGACCAGGGTCGTTCCTCGCCTTCCCGGATGTGCGCGGCGCTATCGAAGCCCTCGACGATGTCGACGACGACATCGGTCTGGCTGAGTATCTCCTCGAAGAGGCGGGTGTGGGGCTGATGCCCGGAGCCCCTACGGGCGCCTAGCCCCACTGGCGCCTGGCGTATGCCGTCAGCAAGGACAATCGCGCCGAGGCGCTGGATCGCATGGACGGCGTGTTCGGCACGAGCTAAGTTGGAGCGCGCGGCCGGACGTATTTTCGCAACGAATCGCCTGCACCGCCCCAGGGATTCAATTGACCCTCTCAGGTGCGGCAAGTAACATTGCGTCCCTTCAATTCCCCGGTAGCTCAGTCGGTAGAGCGGGTGACTGTTAATCACTAGGTCGGCGGTTCGAGCCCGTCCCGGGGAGCCAAATTCTGGCCCGGGCGCCCGGTTCAGGGAGCC
>JAOTWM010000403.1 GCA_029862885.1 Gammaproteobacteria bacterium | reverse complement strand
CCCGCGGCGTCATTGGCGACTTCCGCGCGCCCGACTACATGCGCTTCGGATTTTCGCCACTGTTCATGCGCTACGCGGATGTAGAAAGGGCAGTGGCGGTGTTGCAGGACATTCTCGCAACGCAGAGCTACAAGAATGCAGAATTCCAGGCGCGTAACGCCGTTACCTAAGTACGCTCTTCGGTCGCTTCAGTCGTTGTTTCCACGGCTGGTGGCTGTGCCTCTTCCGGCAGGACAAACTCGCGCAGACTAGCTTCTTCATTTTCGGTCAACCATTGCAGAATATTGTAATAGCTGCGGACGTTGTTGACGTACAGGACCGGTTCCCAGCCACGGGCGTAGCCGAACGGTACGCGGCTGTACCACTTGCGCTGTGCCAGCAATGGCAGGGCAGCGCTGAGGTCGACCCAGGCGTCCGGGTTACCCCCTTGCCACTCCACGATCTGGCGTGCGTCTTTAATGTGATTGAAACCGACGTTATAGGCTGCCAGTGCCATCCAGGTGCGATCGGGCTCGTCGACCGTGTCGGCCATACGCTCGGTCTGGCGGACATAGTATTGCGCCCCGCCAAAAATGCTGTTCCTGGGATCAAGCCGATCGTCCAGCCCGAGGTATTCGGCCGTGTCTTGCGTCAGCATCATGATGCCGCGAACGCCGGTGGGTGAAACGGCGCCGGCGCGCCAGTGGGATTCCTGGTAGCCGATGGCTGCAAGCAGGCGCCAGTCCATTCCCCACTCGGCCGCAGCCTCCTCAAACATCGCCCGATAACGTGGCAAACGGCTTTCATAGTGGCGGATGAAATTCCGTGTGCCGACGTAATCAAATTTATCGGTGTGACCGTAGTAACGATCTTTGACCTGGGCGAGTATGCCGGCTCGATCGATGTCGATCAGAAAGTCGTCGGCCTCTTTTAACAGACTGTCGCCTGATTTTTTCGGGAAGGCCCAGGCCAGCGGGTCGCCAATCTCGAGATCCAGGGCGACGCGCAGATCCGGGTAGAAATGCCGTTGAATATTGAATTCGGTACTGTCAGCAATCGTGAAGTCGACTTCGCCAGCGGCAACTTTCGCCATCAAGTCGGCGACTTCAACATCGGCATTTTCAGACCAGTCCAATTCGGGGTAAACCTGCTGCAGGGCGATAAGCATTTCGGCATGGCTGGTAGCTGCGACAACCTCGATAGAGCGACCGATAACATCTTCGATCGACTGTGGTTTGCCGGTCCCCAGTTTGTAGATGAGATGCATGTCGACCATTTCATAGGGATGGCCAAAATTCACGTAGTCGCGACGGCTTTCTGTGATCGATAGCCCGGCCGCTGCCATGTGTGCCTTGCCTGCTATTAAATACGGCAACACTTCAGAGACGCTCTGCACGGGTTCAATAACGAGCGCAACGCCGAGGCTATCGGCCAATGCCTGGGCAAGATCGAACTCGGGACCCGACGGACCGTCCGGGCCTTCTACGAACGCAGTCGGACTGTCACGCGTGACGACGCGCAGCTCCCCGACTTCAAGGATCTGGTCGAGAATCGGGGGTTGCGACGAACAAGTGCCAAGCAATGCCGCAAAAGTGATGTAGAGCAAAAGGCGCAATCGGGTCTCCGTGCTCTTTACGATCCGTGGCGGGAATTTTGCCACAAACTGGCCGGCAGGGCGTCTGGCATCACGCATCGCGATTGCGTACAATCCGCAGCCCGACGGTCACGGCCCGGGGCCAGCTCTCTTAACGCGGCGTCAGCTTCAGAAGCCGTCCGCCGGCGCCATCTTCAAGCAACCAGATAGCCCCGTTTGGACCTTGTTCGACTGCGCGTATGCGCGCCCCCATAGCGTAACGTTCAGCCTCGCGCGCTTCTGCACCGTCGAATTCGATGCGTACCAGTGACTGCGACGACAAGCCAGCAATGAAAGCGTCCGAGTTCCAGTCCGCGAACAGACGGCCGGAATAGATCATCAGTCCGCCGGGCGATATGACGGGGTCCCACCAGACTTTCGGCGCCGCGAATTCGGGCCGCGTATCGTGATCCGGTATGTCCTTGCCGCTGTAGTGGCGGCCGTTGGATACCAGCGGATAGCCATAATTCCCGGCCCGCAACACATGATTGAGCTCATCACCGCCACGCGGTCCCATTTCGATGTTCCAGAGCTCGCCATTGGCATCGAAGGCAATGCCCAGTGGGTTGCGATGCCCAAGTGACCAGACCTCGGCGGCCACGCCACCCTGATCGGCAAACGGATTATCCACCGGAACACTGCCGTCAGCCTGCAAGCGGACGATCTTGCCAAGGTTGCTCTGCATGTCCTGGGCCGGGTCGAATTTTTGTCTTTCTCCCGACGCAATGAACAAGTCACCGTCGGGGGAGAACAGCAGGCGGTGGCCAAAGTGCCCACGTCCACTGACTTTGGGCACCTGCCGCCAGATTACTGCGACATCGGATAGCGCGCCGCCGCTTTCCTCGAGCGAAAGCCTCGCAGTCGCAACTGCGGCGCCGCGTGTATCGCCTTCGCCTGCTTCCACGTAACTGAAGTAGACGGTGCCATTGTCGGCGTACTCCGGATGCAATGCGATGTCGCCGAAGCCGCCCTGGCCACCGTAGTCGACGTCAGGCACACCGGTGACTTCCCCGCTCTCGCCATCCTGGGTAACGACGAGCAAGCGTCCCTTTTTCTCGGTAACCAGCAGCCTGCCGTCGGGCAGAAACGCCATCGCCCATGGCTCGTTGAACTCGGCAACCGCGTTCACAGCGAATGGGTGGTCGCTTTGCGCGGCTGCGCAGCCGGCTATGGCGATGGATAACAATACAATTAGGCGATTTGGCACGAGTCAACTCCGGGGTCTCAGTGTGTCTGCAGCAGTCTACTAGTCGAAACCGGTTAGCGAAAATATTTCGCATTGCGTACAATCCACGCGCCGCGACCGGAGAGGTGCCAGAGTGGTCGAATGGGCCTGATTCGAAATCAGGTGTGCGGTCTCCCGTACCGTGGGTTCGAATCCCACCCTCTCCGCCAAAATGTCAAAGGCCCCTTTCGGGGCCTTTTGCATTTTTGCCGAGTGTGGTTGAGGATGAGAACCCTGTTCGACCAACGCAGCCGCGTAGCGGCAAGTTGGCGGGGAGCCTGCGAAGCAGGCGAGCCAATCCCACCCTCTCCGCCAGATACAAAAAAGACCATTAATGGGGCTTTTTTGTTTTGCAAGAGGGTATTGGCGTTCGAGTCTTGCTTAGCAAAATCGCGAAGCGATTTCGGACGCGCGATGTGCGGTCGGAGGGTGAGCCGATGTGAGCGCAAACTCAAAGAACTGGTTACCAGGGTTATTCCGGTCCGTCACATTTGCTGCCTTGATCCCGAGTTAAGTAAATAATTTGAGAGGTCGATTCGAAGCGAATTTGTATTTTGTTATCCCTTGGACCGCCTCAGAGTTCCCAGGCAGCGGGGCGTATTGGGTCAAATCAGGCTAAACTATAGCTCATGAATTTCGAGTGACTCAAAAGAGAAAATTGTCATGAATCAAAACAAAACGCTTGGAATCGTCCTATTGGTAATCGGCGCTATCGCTCTGTATTTCGGCTTCAACGCCACCAACGCACCGATGGAAGAGGTGACGGAGGCGTTTACAGGAAAATATTCTGATCAGACGATGCTGTACCTGATTGGTGGCGCTGTCGCTGGCGTTGCGGGACTCGTGATGCTCTTACGCAAGTAGTTGTCGATTTCGTGTCCATCTGATTGCAGCTCTCGCACGTCACGGCCACAGTGGCCCTGTCATCCGCAGAGCAGGGTCCGCTTCGGACTCGCTGCACCGCCAGTTCTTGCAATTAACTTATTGTTAATAAATGAGTTATTTGCAAAGACTGATATTAGGTGCCACAAACTGTCCCACATTATATTAGCGCTAGACGGTGAGAATCTCGTGTTTCACTAGTAGCCAAGAATAGGCTAGATCAACCGTTTGGCCATCAATCTGCTCCTCTGGAAACGCCTTTTTGATCAGATCGACCAGTTCAGGATCAGGTGGTGCAGACTTTCTGAGTAGTTCCCCCATGCTTTTACCGTGGCAGCAGGGCCAGGAAGCAGCTACATCAATAATTCAGCATTCCGAACAGAAATGGGTCCCATCCAGAGGGGGTGGGAGGGGCAAAAAATCGTTTTGGGGTTATCGTAACAAGGGTGGATGTAACGCTGCTGCAAAACAAAAGAGGCTTTTTCTAAATTTTTTCGGATAAACATAAAGGGCCTACGTTTGACCAAAGGTTTATACTGAGAATGCAGCAGTGCTTGGAGCATGCGTTGGGAGAGTGACATGACTGAGACAAGAATCGGTACGGTAACCCACTACTACAATCATTTGCACGTGGCAGGCGTGGTGATTACTAATGGCGACCTACATAAAGGCGACACTATTCACGTCAAGGGCAACACCTCAGACTTCGAGCAAAAAGTCGAATCGATGCAGATCGACCATGAAGTAGTGGAAGTTGCCAAATCGGGCGACCAGATCGGACTTATGGTGATTGAGTACGCAAGGGAACACGACACCGTCTATATGGTGACCTAAGTTTGATCCGCGCCTTACCATGCCAGGGTCTGCTTAAAGCCCAAAAGCAGACATTCAGCTAGTATTGTCTTGAAGGGCCGCTATTGACTGCGGTTTCAACCAGTGAATGCAACACCTAGTCTCTAACTATAGAGAGGAGGATGTTGTGAATGAAGTACAGATCGAGGATTCAATACACCGAGACGGACAAGGCGTTGATGTGGGATCGCTGGCAGAAAGGCGATTCTCTGCATTCCATTGCTCGTCTTTTTGATCGGAGCCATGGTTCTATTTCAGGCATCTTGGCCCGCACCGGTGGCATACGACCGCCAGAGCGACGACGCTCACGAGCAGCACTT
>JAOTWM010000402.1 GCA_029862885.1 Gammaproteobacteria bacterium | reverse complement strand
ACACGCTGCGAACGAGCTTCGCCAGTTGCAGAAGACGGCGATGCAAAATGGCAACGTGTTCGGCGCATTGATGAGTGCTGTACGCCATTGCTCGCTTGGGCAGATTACTCAGGCGTTGTTCGAGGTGGGAGGTCAATACCGCCGCAATATGTAGAACTATCTCAAAATGCGTATCGCACGCCAATATCGCATTGCGGACCGTACTCCGGTGCTCATTTACGGCTTGCTCCTCGCACTACCCATTATTTTGAGATAGGTTCTAGTCGTTATCAATCGGAAATAACAAACATGAAAGCAGTGTATTTGGAACAGTACGGCGAGCCGGAATCTCTCAGCGTCGGAGAACGCCCCACGCCTGAACCGGCCGCAAATGAAGTGCGCGTAAAGCTGCATGCGGCATCATTTAATCGCGTCGATCTGTACATGTGCTCGGGCGGTAAAGGTATTAGCCATTCACTGCCGCTCATTCTCGGTGTCGATGGCGCGGGCGTCGTCGATAAGCTCGGCTCGGGGGTGACCCAACGCGAGCAAGGCGAGCGCGTGGTCGTGTATCCGGCACATTATTCTGAATTTTCGGAGTTTTCCCGGCGTGGCGATCAAATGCTGTGCACGGAGTGCAAAATTCCGGGGGAACATATCGATGGCACGTATGCGGAGTACATCTGTGTCCCCGCAGTTAATGCCTTCCCTATCGGTTCGGAGCTATCGTTTGAGGCTGCGGCGACGTTGCCGACTGCGTATTTGACCGCGTGGCGGATGGTCATGACCCAGGCGAAATTACGCTCCGCAGAAACAGTACTGATCCACGGTATCGGTGGCGGTGTATCGACGGCCGCGTTGCAGTTCGCCAAAATGATCGGCGCGCGTGCTCTGGTCACGTCGAGTAGCGATGTGAAGTTAACGCGGGCGGCGGGGCTAGGTGCGGATGTCTGCATAAATTATCGCGATGAGGATGTCGTGGAACGCGTAATGCAGTCAACGGCAGGCCGCGGAGTCGATGTGGTGGTGGAGAACGTCGGCGAAGCGACATGGCCGATCACGCTAAAGTCCGTGATTCGCGGTGGCCGGGTCGTAGTGTGCGGTGCTACCAGTGGACCGCATCCGAGTGCCGACTTGCAGCGTGTATTCATTCGTCAGCTACATATCATCGGTTCGACGTTGGGCAATCATGAAGAGTTTCGAACGCTCATTCTTGCTGCCGATCGCGGCGAGTTTTCACCGGTGATCGATAAGACTTACGATTTCGAGCACGCCCCTGAAGCGTTAACTTATCTCGCCAGTGGTCAGCAGCAGGGAAAGCTTGTGTTACGGATTGCGGATTAAGCGCGCCGGAATTCGCTTGCGCTCTATCCACGCTACGGCCCCTCGGAGATAAGTGCAATGCGCGGGCTTGTCGATAAACATGTGCTGATTACCGGTGGTGGCGGCGGCATCGGCCGTGCGTTGTGCCAACGCTTTGCAGCAGAGGGTTGTGCGGTCGGCATTATCGATATCGACGTCGAGGGCGCGGCGGAAACGGTGCGTTGTGTCGAGGCGGCGGGCGCTCGTGCATCGCGGCAAGTGGCCGATATCGCTGATTATGCTGCGGTCGCACGGGCGGTAACGGGGCTCGAGCGCGAGTTGGGATCCCTGGACGTGCTGGTGAATAATGCCGGCTGGGATAAGTTTGAGAACTTCTTGGATAGCGAGCCGATGACTTGGGATCGGCTTATCGACATCAACCTGCGTGGGCCATTAAACCTGCATCACACGGTGTTGCCGGGAATGGTCGAGCGTGGGCAGGGCCGAGTCATCAATATCGCATCCGACGCAGGTCGTGTTGGGTCGTCGATGGAGAGCGTGTACTCGGCCTGCAAAGGCGGTGTTATTGCGTTTACAAAAACCGTTGCGCGGGAGCTGGCGCGCAGCGGTATTACGCTAAACGCGGTGTGCCCTGGGCCGACCGATACACCGTTGTTGCGAGGCTTTCTCGGCGAAGGCGATGCCGGTGAGAAAATTCACAAGGCGCTGCAACGTGCAATTCCAATGAAACGTCTAGGGCAGCCTGAGGACATACCGGGGATTGTGGCGTTTCTTGCGAGCGACGATGCGGCATACATAACCGGCCAAGTTATCAGCGTGTCGGGCGGCCTAACGATGCACGGCTGAGTTTTGGTTCGTGGTAACGCCAACCGTCCGGCGGCGTTCGGTTTCGCCCCGCATCGACACACAAAACGTGGTGAATTTGTGGCACCGTAGGCCGGATAGAGCGCACGCGAAATCCGGCGTGACTTCGAATTATTCGTCGACCTCATACTCGCCGGCGACGAGCAGCCGGCGCAGAATTTTTCCGACCGGTGATTTCGGGACATCCTGCACAAATATATACTCACGCGGGCGTTTAAAATCGGCCAAACCGGAGGCGCGACAATACGAATCGAGTGAGGCGTCGTCCACGTCGCTGCGGCGCTTGATGTAGGCAACCGTCCGTTGCCCGAGGCGCTGGTCGGTGATGCCGGCCACGGCCACTTCGGCGACGGCGGGGTGTAACGACAATACGCTCTCAACTTCCACCGGCATGATGTTTTCGCCCCCACTAATAATCATATCGTCGACCCGGCCGGTTACGAACAGATCGCCGTCGCGATCCCAGTAGCCGATATCGCCGGTAAAATACCAACCGTCGTGCAGTGCTTTGCGGTCCGCATCGGGGCGATTCCAGTAGCCTTCGAAGGCTTCGTCGGAGGCCAACGATGCGATGATCTGCCCCTCTTGATTGGCCTGGAGCGTTGTCATGGGGTCGGTAGCACCGATCTCCACAACACGGATACGTTGATTAAGGCCGGCTTTGCCGGCCGAACCCGGCTTCACGTGCGCATCCGGACAAATTGTAAAGGTGTAGATTTCCGAAGAGCCGTAATGATTAACAAACAACTCGGGTTGAAACGCGTCCACGAGTCGTTGCAGTAAGCCGTCGGTCATCGGTGCGCCCGCAAACCCAAGTTTGCGCACCGACGATATATCGGCGGCGCTGAAATTAGAGTCCGCCAACAGATCGTGATACAGCGTGGGTACCAGATACAAGTTACTGACTTTTTCCGATTCGATTAACTCCAGCGCACGGGTGGCGAAAAAGCGTGGCAAACAGACGAAGCAGCCGTTGATCAGCGCCATTGCCAGCAATGATCGCACTCCCATCGTGTGATACAACGGCATGACCCCGAGCGTGGTTTCGCCATATCCGTATCGGTTTTGTGCGACATGTGCGAGCGCCGCTGCGCGCTCGGGATAATGTCGTCGCGGTACGCCCTTGCCACGCCCAGTCGTGCCCGAGGTGTAGAGCATCAACGACCAATCACGCGCGGTGGCGCGCGATGAGGCGAGTGTTTTATCGTGGGCGCTAAGTGCGTCGAATTCTAGTGTTGCCCCGTCCGCACCGCGGATGCCGATGCGTGGAATTCTCTGTGCGGTCTTGGCCGCCGCCACAGTGCTGGCGGTGGTGTCTTCGAACACCACCGCTTTAGCTTCGGCATCGGTCAGCACAAAATCGAGTTCGTCGGGCTTGGCGCGCCAATTCACCGGGGTCATGACAACGCCGATCATTTGGCACGCCCAATGTAGCGTCGCCATTTCATGTCGGTTTTGCAACGCTACGACCAATCGTTCGCCGCGGTCTATGGGCAGAGCAGTCAGCGCGGCCGCAATGCGGCCGATCTCGCCGAGCCATTGCGCGTACGTCGTGCGGCGATCGCCATCGACAATTGCAAGCGCGTCGGGGTCGCGTTCGACGGCGGCGAGCAGCGTGGTACCAAGATCCAACATCGTTACTATTTTCTGAGCGGTCGCAAAAATGTCATTTATTGGACAAACGGGGCCGATGATTGTGCATCGATTGCGCGCCGATATTAGGGCATCGCGCGGGGTTTCCGCCAGTACGGGCGTCAGTTGCATTTCTTACTTCGGCAAGTATAGTTAGTTCAATAACGGAAGTTACCGATCGGAAACCGCAAACCATTGCGGTTGATAGATTTCACAAGCCATCAGCGAGAGGAGTGTAGTGATGTCGAAAGGCGTGTCTGTGCCGGCCTTCGTTCCCAAAGGTCATACCGAGTTTACGGAAGTCAAAATCAGTTATAGTCACGGTGGGCGCGTGGCAACGGTGGTATGGAATCCGCCGAAAAGACTTAATCCGCTGACGGTCAGTTTGACCGATGAAGCGGTGGCGGCGGTTGAGGAAGTGCAAGCCAACGAAGACCTGCACGTCGTGATTTTCCGCGGTGCGGGTGGCGCTTTCTGCTGCGGCGATGACTTGGTGGAAATGCACCATGGCATGTGGGGCAATCCGAACCAGGTTATGCGCCGAATTCGTTACTATCAGCAGTTCGCGCAAAAGATTGAAGAATTGGATAAAACCACAATCGCGGTGGTAGAAGGGTTTGCGTTGGGCGGTGGTCTCGAGGTCACGATGGCCTGCGATTTTGTGCTTGCCGCCGAAAGTTCGCGGTGGGGTATGCCTGAAGTCGATAACGCGATGACGCCGGGGTGGGGTGGCACCACTCGTATGATTCGCCTGATCGGGCGCCGCCGCACTAAGGAAGTGAACATGATCGGTGCGCTGCGCTCTGCGAATACCGCCGTGGAGTGGGGATTGTATAATCGTGCCGTTGCCGACGCCGATTTAGAAAACGAGGTTGAGAAGTTCGTGCAGGTTATGTTGTCGAAAAATCAACAAACGTTACGCCAGTTAAAGTTCGTCATCAACAAAAATGCCGATGCCGATATGCAGACCGCGCTCGCATTCGAGGCCATGAATGAAGTCATTACCTCGGCCGTAAACTGGCGCGAAGACACGCCAAAGATACCGGATGCCGAACCCGGCAAGGGCCTTGAAGCATTCGTCGACAAAAACGAGT
>JAOTWM010000401.1 GCA_029862885.1 Gammaproteobacteria bacterium | reverse complement strand
ACGCAAACCCGCATATCGACACGTTTTCTTAGGTTTGCTGTCGTTGGGACGGGCGATCCTGCAGCCTGTACTAAATCCACTGGAGCCGTATGGCACCAGGCACATTGCTTTTTGTCGGGCCGGCCGTCGTCTTCCTTCCCACCCGGCACCTCGCCCAGCATGATCACATGCGCATCAGGTATATTGGGATCCAAAGTTTCTCGTTCATGGATCCCTGCATGGCAACCGGAATCCAAACAGTCCTTAGGCTCAGACGCGTTGTGCGTAGCGTGGATATTGTCTGCGTAGCCGTTGGACGCCAGGGTGAATAGCAAAGGCGATAACAGTGCTGCAACGGCTAGTTTGGAGTTAGTAAACAGTTTGACTCTGTTCATTTTCCTTTCACCCTCTTTGGGTTAACTGGTGGAAAGAATAATCGCCAATACTGGGGTGTGGCTTAAGATCATCCATGTATCGTTCCGAAACAGCAGTTCGTTCATATGCAAGTGGTTGGTGATTGACTCTCTACTGTTAAGCAAAAGTCGTGCCAATTAGTGTGTTCTACGTTTAATCCCAACCGTAGTGGACACATCGACCTGCTCGTTATCTCAAATTTCTGTGGATTTTGTCGTCCACCGCCGACACATTTTCAGCGTGACTTATTACCGAATCTCAATACCACACCTTTTGTAAGGAATTCTTCTTGATCCTTCGTCTTTTGGCGTTGCCGACTCTGATTCAAGTGAGTGTCGCATTTTCACGACAGCTCAACCTTACAGGAGGCTCGATAACGCGTTAGTGAGTGTCCTGCCGAGGCGCTAATGCGGCTACGTTTAAAACGTAGGCCGTCCGTTCGGCGTCGCAAGGATGACGTGACGATGACGGTGATGTGTTGCAACGACACAGAGTGCGTCGTGGAAGAAACGATTTGTGATGATAATCAGTTAATTGTTGTAACTTCTTCTAGTACGAGGTAAGTATTCGAATTCAGACCGTGCGGTGTACCGAATGTACGCTATTCCAAATACTTAATTTGGATCATTCACTAGATACCTTAAGGACCCTATCGCACACCAAAAACCCGACGAAAGATCAAAATGCCAAGTGTTACCGGTATGGAATCGATGGGGACAGGTACGATTGAAACTCAAACTTGAACCGTTGATGCTCTGAAAAATGCAAGGGCTGACCCCAGCGGTTGCACATTCCGACATGCGTCGCAGTTTCACGACACCCATTTCAAAACAGATCGGATAACGGCTACACCCTTCCGGCACGGGAGGACTCCCACCAAGACGCTCGGCTGGCCAAGGTATCGGGTTTTTCACTCCACGCCTGGGTATTCGCCCAGGCCCATCAACGGCGCAAGCTGGCTGAATCGAGAACAACCAAGAATATATTTTCTATAATCGAAGGCAAATTCATGGATGTCGCGAATTGGCCCCGCGCAGGGCGAGTAGGGGCAAAGCCAAAGCCCGCCGAATTATTGCGTCGGTAACAAGGGTTGGTGTAACTGAATAATTCCTGACATCGATGATTCAGCGTAGATATGCTCTAACGCTCATTCATGGCGCCCTGGGGTAAGCAGGCGGCGAGGCACACGTGAGGCGTAACCTGGTCGGTGCGGTCTACCCGTTCGAGAAGGCCAATGCGACTCGATCAGATCAACACGTGCTTCATAATTCCTGTGCTTCTGTTAATTCATGAAAACGTTGACTAAGCCCTAAGTTCCCTAATGTCCTTCAAAAGATTCAATTACCTGTATCCGCGCCGCAACAAGTCGGTTCATCATCAGTGCCGCGAAGCGTTTTAACATTTCATAGCCAAACGCTGGGTCATTTTCACATCTGTCCCGCAGCCGCTTGCCGTTAAAAACTAGCAACAGGCAAACCAGTACCACATAACCGGGCAAGATTTCGTGGCAACGAAGGCAAAAAGCGTTGTTAACAGTTCCTCAATAGAGGTCGACTTCCCGCAATAGGGCTTTTATTCATCCTATACTCCCCCTGATTTGTCGATGTTTCGACTTTTGGTGCGGCCTCGGCCCGGAAGGGTCTTTCTGTCTATCGGCTACCGAATGTCCTTGATGTGGGTCAATGTGAATTGCCCGGGGCGTCAGTATCGTCGCTCCACACCAACGACGCAATGGCGAGATCCGATGCCTCCCGACACCGAGAAATCCGCCGATTACCAACGTGCCGGTTCGGTCCAGATTCTCGTCTGGGACTTGCTCGTGCGTACTGGGCACTGGCTGCTCGTACTGTTCTTCTTCGTGGCCTACTTCACAGAGGGCGATTTCCTCACAATCCATAATTGGGCCGGATATGGCATCGGTGTCTATGTCGTTATCCGCATTATCTGGGGCTTCGTCGGACCAAAGCATGCGCGGTTCGCTGACTTTGCCTATGGCCCAGCAAAGGCGGCACGTTATGTAAAGGAATTGATACTTTTCGGGGTGAAGCGCTATGTCGGCCATAGTCCGGCGGGCGGGCTTATGATCTTCTCACTTTTGATCTCCCTGACTGCGACCACGGTAACCGGCGCTGCCCTTTTGGCTCTCGAGAAGAATGCTGGCCCCCTTGCCCCCTGGCTGGGGGGTGGAGCGGCCCTCGCCCTAGAGGAAACCGTGCCAGGACGCGGCCTGTTCGCTGCACCCGACCGCGTGTCGGAGGGTGATGATGAGCGAGACGAAGACCGCGACGAAAACAATGGTGAGGGAAAAGCCGAAGCACTGGAGGAAATCCACGAGTTCTTTTCGAATTTCACGCTGCTTCTCATCATCATGCACATCGCGGGCGTTGTTTTAGCCTCTGTTGTTCACGAGGAAAACCTGGCTCGTGCCATGATTACAGGCCGCAAACGGTTGGAGTGAATACCATAGTGGCTAGCCCGGATAATTCATGAAGGGTTCGGACGGAAGGCGGATCAGGGCTAAGTAGTCGGTGCGATCGTTTGTCCGATGCATAGCCCGTAGCTTTGGATCAAGGAGGATCGTGACGAATACGATGGCCGATCTCGCTGCGCCTCATTGGAAACTTACCAGCTTAGAAATTGATGCCATGGTCGACCACATGACCGCGGATATTGCGCAATGATCGACAGCGCCGAGCGAGATCGCCAAGTTCAACGCATCATTCTTGTAGAGGGCGCGGCCAACCTCATTGTTTTGATCGGTAAGTTAGTCGTTGGCATTTCGACCGGCTCGCTCGCAGTGCTAGGCGATGCGATTCATTCACTCACCGACGTTACAAACAACGCGGTCGCTTGGTTTGTTGTCAGGATTTCCGGTCAGCCGGCCGATCGGGAGCATCCATATGGTCATCGAAAATTCGAGACCCTGGCCGTGTTCGGCTTGGCCACTTTATTGGCGGTTCTTGCGCTAGAACTCGCCTTACACGCTCTCAGACGCGAAAGCGTGGAGGTTGGTGAAGATGCCTGGGCTCTGGCAATAATGCTGAGTGTGCTCGCGGCAAATGTGGTCATCGCCTCATGGCAGCGGTACTGGGCGCGTCGGTTGCGGTCCGACATTCTTCTGGCTGACGCCAATCACACATTTGCGGACGTGCTGACTACAATTGTTGTCATTAGCGGCTGGCAATTGTCTGCAAAGGGATATCCCTGGCTCGATACGATCTGCGCGCTGGGCGTGGCGGCGCTTGTGATGTACCTGGCTTATGGTCTCTTTAGACGCGCGCTGCCCACGTTGGTCGACCAGTTTGCGGTCGAACCGGAGACGCTGTCTAGTGTAGTGACGGGTGTGGCGGGAGTTCGCGGTGTCAGCCGGATACGGTCTCGTTGGGTGGGGGCCAACCCGACGATCGATATGGTTATCTCTGTCGACCGGAACCTTTCCACAACTAAAGCTCATGAAATCGCGGATATCGTAGAGAAGCTGCTAGAGGAGCGTTTTCAGGCGCGCGATATCACCATACATATCGAACCGCACAGCTGACAGCTGTGCGTATAGCCGGCCCCGGCTGTCATCGTGCAGTCGCAACGTGTGAAGGATCGATACCAGGATAATGCAATCCTGTAGACTTATCTATACGCCTTTGTTTGCACTACACGTGAACACTCGACGCGGATAATAGGCGGCTCTGTTTGTTAGGCGGATGTCCGAAGGTCTGTACCTGACTAAGGCCCACCCTTGGATGATCGGAATACGAATGTCCGTTGTTCGATCCGCAACCAGACATTTGAAATTCGAAGCGCAATCGCGCCTGTGGGTCGTTTTGCGCCGGTCGCTCCAGACGTACTCCGCCGACCGGATCTGCCGAAGAAGTTAGTCAGATGGCTAGGAGTCTGTCGAACTTAAGAAGAATCTACTGCGGCGGCGGGAAAGTCGATCCAGTTTTCCGATTTTCCTCGTCAAATAGCTTGCTATTCTCCTCAAAAAAAGCAAAAAAATGGCCTCGCTTTCCCACCCGCCTCGCTACGATCCCCTAAGTCCGACAGACTCCTAGCCCGGATATTTCACAAAGGCCGACACTTCCACATGTTGTTTCTCGGTGGCGTCGATGTGGATGACGCGCGTTCGGGCGCCCGGTTTCGATGGGTCAAGGCGCCCACCAGCGCCGAACTCACCCGGCTGACGCTTTCTTGAATGCCAGGGCCTGCTGGTGCGCGATGACGAGACCGCGTATCTGAGCATGGACACCGAAAGTGACGATCCCATGATGTCCCTGCTCGGGCATTCCGTCACCTCGGCAACTGCTCCTGCGTTGCTCTACCTCCTGCATCCATGCAGTCGTACCGCATCGCCACCGGGCCCCGCCAGGGACGCAAGGCGCTGAGTTTGCAAACACTGCCCGACATCGACGAACCGTTCATGATCCCGGCAGGGTGTCGTTTGGTCTGACGCCGGAAAACAACCTGAACTCAGACTGCAAACGCTCCCAATATAGCCAAAATTCGGCTGTAT
>JAOTWM010000400.1 GCA_029862885.1 Gammaproteobacteria bacterium | reverse complement strand
CGGATGAGCACACAAATTGCCGACTGTTCTCGGTTAGCCGCGAGCTCTGTAAATCGCTATGATCACAGCATTTTGTGACGCTGGAGCTGGACAATGTCAATACTGGTTATCGGCCTCGTGATTTTTATCGGCGTACATTCGGTGCCGTCGTTTTCGACGTTACGACTGGACCTTATCGCTCGTATTGGAGAGGGCTCGTACAAAGCGGCGTTCGCGGTGATCGCACTCGTCGGTTTCGTACTAATAATTGTGGGCAAGGCGTATGCGGATTTCGTGCCGCTTTGGCAACCACCAGCATGGGGCCGGCACATTACATTTGCTTTGATGTTGCCGGCACTAGCTTTGTTTGCAGCTGCCAATATGCCCACCAATATAAAACGTATTACCCGGCATCCGATGCTGTGGGGCGTCACGTTATGGGCGGTCGGACATATGCTGGCTAACGGCGATTTCGCGTCACTGCTTTTGTTTGGCACGTTCGGAGCATATGCTTTGCTGGACATGTGGTCGGCCAACAACCGCGGTGCGAGCAAATCCGAAGCCCGATTTTCCATAAAGCAAGACGCCGCGGTGGTCGGGGCCGGTACCGTCGTGTACGCTTTGTTTGCGTTTTTGCATCCGTATATGTTTGGGGTCGCCATAATTTGATGGCGGACGCGATAGGTTGATCGAGGATCCACAAGGAAAATCACTGATCTGGGTCATCGTTTCCGACCAGCCCGAGTCGATGATATTAAAGACTGTGCGATCGAATAAATCACGCTCCGATTCGACTCACTGCGCGTGCCTGCACGCGACAGTTCGTCTAATTTAACAACGAAGGCAGAGGTCAATGGATCCCTTACCCCACGTCTATACCACCAGTATCAGCGCCGGCGCCGAAGGCGACGCCACAATTACCTCGGCGGCCCTGCCGGAAATAGTGTCGGCGCCGCCGGCAGAATTTGGCGGCTTGGGCAATCGATGGTCGCCGGAGCAGCTGCTCGTGGCTTCCGTGGCCGCGTGCCTCGTCATGTCGTTCCGGGCAATCGCCCGCGCTTCGCGTCTGACGTGGGTCGACATCGATTGCCGCGCCGAGGGCGTGCTCGAACGCGTCGAGGGCAAAACCTTATTTACCCGCTTCACTGTACACGCGAAGTTGCGAGTACCGCCCAATACGGATACGGCGAAAGCCGAGAAACTACTGGAGAAAGCGGAGGATTCCTGTTTTATTAGCAATTCCCTGAGCGCCGATTGCGAGTTGAATATCGCGATCGAGACCGTTTAGATTGCGCTTAGCGTGGACCGTGAAATTACCTATCCAATGGTCAAGCCACTAAAATAGACGATCACATCGATAAACAGCGACTCATCCTTCAAGAACTCATGCCTCAGGACTTTACTGGCAACGGGCAACGGGGCAAGCGGGCGGCCTATTCGTTGCCGCAATGATGACCCGTGCCGACGCCCCACGCGAAGTTTGTATCGCGTATGACTTCGTTAGTGCCACGGCCCGGCACCGCCACGAAAAGCTCGGGCATTTATGTCATATAATTCAAGCCAATAATCCGATCGCGGAGGACGCGCAATGACGACATTGAGGCAATTGCTTAAAGTCAAAGGTCACGAGATCTGGTCGGTTACCCCCGACACATCCGTATTCGATACCCTCGTGTTGATGGCCGACAAAGATGTCGGCGCGTTATTGGTGCTTGATAACGGCCAAGCAGTCGGGATCATCTCCGAACGCGACTACGCCCGCAACATAATACTAAAAGGCCGCGCCTCGAAAGATACCCAAGTGCGCGAAGTCATGACTGTAGACGTCGTGTCCGCTCACCCCGACCAAAGCGTTGAAGAATGCATGACATTGATGACGGATAGGCGAATCCGACATCTGCCGGTATTGGAGGACGGCGGATTGCTCGGCGTAATCTCCATCGGCGATTTGGTGAAATCGATCATCGCCGAACAGAAGTCCCTGATCGATCAACTCGAACACTACATCAGCGGGTAGGGCTAGGGGCCGCCCATTGCGTCCGCGATGCGCGCGTTGACAATTTCATAACCCTCGGTGGTGATGTGGCAACACGCGTCACGATACAAAGGTTCGTTGTGGTCGTTGAATATGGATGTTAAGTCATAAAACGCCACGCCGATTTGCTGTAACCATTTCCCTTCAGCCTGCAGCTTTGGATAACCCTGTTCGACGCTGCGCCGGTATGGATGATCATCGCGACGAGCGGCGGCCGTTTCCTCTTCACCCATCGGCTTCGAACCCGGAACGTACTGATTGGGCTGCAAAAAATGAAAATACTTTGCACCAATCGATCGGCTGACATAGTGCATTTGCAACGAGCTTTTACTCCAGACCCGGGCCAGATCTCGCAACAGCGTGTCGCTATCTTGGTAGTGGTATTCCGGCCCCGTAGCCACATAAGACAGGGTTCGACTCATATCGGCTCGGTACTGGATGAAGTATTCTTCGTTGCCGCGTATCTTTCGCTCATAACGATCATTACGGTACTTCCAAATCAAATTCGCAATCACGCTATAGCGCCACGCCGAACTCATTAATCCCTGAGCAGCCTTTTCCTGATCATTCTTTAGTAACGCGACCTTGCCGAGCAGCAGCAACATCGTTTCGTCGCGGCCGCCCTTTACCCGGTTGTACCAAAGCCTGGGGTAATACGGAGATACCCCTTTCGATACGTTCTCTAATTCGGGCAACGCAATCTCGTTGAATCCATCGATATTAATAATAATGTCAAAATGCGCGCCCAACGCTAAAAAGTAATTCAATGCCATCAGCTGCTGTGGTTGCTTAAACCCACCGAGCGCGATGGTATGGATGATGATCTCCTTATCACGATATTCTGGAATTTGTTGCAATTTCCGTACAATGACGTGTGCATTGGTAGACACACCGACTGCAAAAGATCCACCCATAATCGCGACGATCAACTTGTCGTCGGATTTAGCGGTGATCGGGGCGTTCATGTCACCTTTCATCGCATCCATGCAAAACCCATACTGCGGGCAGCCTTCATCGCGATGGTCTACGACATAACCGATATAGGGATGCAGTACCTCAACGCGCTGGCGCTTAGTCGTTTTTCGGATATCGGCTTGGGACCGGTAGTGGCGTTTGCGTTTCTTGTCCAGTCTGTCCAGTACTTGCAAGCGTTGGGCTTGAAATTCAGCCCAAGCAAACGTCGTCTCGTTCAGAATTCCGTAACCCACATAAGTTGTAAGTTCAGCGAGCAAATACGAAACCAAAATGATAACGGCTACGAATACCGCCTTTTTCGATTTACTCACAGTCCGCATTGCTGCCCGACTCCTATGCAACCCGTTCATGCGGGCCGCGGTTATTCAGTGTATCGCGTGCCATTCTTCGCTCCTACAGGTATTGCATGAGGTCATACAATCGTCGGGCTAATGCTTGCGGATTACCCGTGAAAAAACAAACAACAACGCCAACCCGGCCGAACCCACGAGTAGGCTCTGCCATAACACCGCCGACAAGGTTTCCCAAACCAGCGCTTTTCCGGCCCCGGTACCCAGCGACAGCCACCATAGCAGAGCTGCAAACGTGAGTCGGCCAACGAGGTTCTGTAACGACAAATACGTCGCGCGTTGTTCCGGCGCGAGGCGCGGAACAACGATAGCGTTGCTCGGAGCATGCACCAGCGCGCTCGGGAAATTGCGCAAAAATACCAATCCCAATACTGCCGCATGCTGCAACAGTGCCATGCCGGCAATGATCGCACATTGCACACCGGCGGCAATAATCAGCACCGGCAACAAACCGTAGCGCGCCTGCCAGCGCACGCCTGCACCTGCGGCGAATGCGCCTCCAAACATCGAAATGCCAATGACGATGCCGGACACAATTGGCGCCTCAATCCCACGGCCCAATATCTCGAGATCGAGCAAGGTAATGTATGGCTGGTAAAACTCGTACGGAACGTGGGCCAAACCGTATATCACTATGGAAAACAAGAATAACCATGCCAACACAGGTTCCCGAAGTTTCGCGCTACAGGCCAGCAATTGCAGTCCAAAATCGGAGGCCGCCGTACGCTCCATTGGTTCGGTAAACCGGGCCGCAATAAACAGTCCAGTCAACGCGGCCAGCATCGAGAACACATACGACAAACGCAAATCCACAATTGCAATCAACCCGCCGCCCAGCACCGCCAACGCCGTCGCGGTCAGGCCGATTCGCTCCGCGCGGGCTTCGCGTTGGGCGTATTCGTGCTCGCGATGCGCCTGCTTTAGTGAATCAAAGTGAAAAGCAGTGCCGGTTCCGGACTGAAATGCGAATGCCATAGCCAGAAAACATTGGCCGATCGCGAGCACAACGAAGCCGTCTGCCAACAAAAATACCGCATACGCGACGGCGAATGCCGATGTCCCCACCAATAATGTGATTCGCCGCCCGGTTCGATCGGAAAAATAGCCGGACGGCACCTCAAGTACGACCACACACGCGTAGTACAGCGCTTCAAGCTGAATGAACTCGGTCAGCGTAACGAACTTACTGAAATACAGATAAGTGACGGGAATCCACGCATAAATCTCCGTGGCCGCGCGATACCACGGATACCAGTCGATATTTCGCTGCCATGACGAGGACACGGCCAGTATTAGAACACGCCCAGACCGATAATCGAGCCGCCGGCGGCCGGGTGTTCGCCGCACGGTTAAGCCGGCCGTAAATTGGGGTGTATTCCGTGGCAGTCGGTCGATAGTGGAATCGTTGCCGCAACGGCATCGCCACCGCCAACAGTTAATTAAGAATTAGAACTCCTGGAGGTTACTCATGTCGTCTCGTGTCGCCAGTATCAGCGCCGGCCCGTGCAGTCTTGCACAACTCAGAACCTCTGACTCGGTCAGCAAGGCCAGTGCATCGATCGCGGA
>JAOTWM010000038.1 GCA_029862885.1 Gammaproteobacteria bacterium | reverse complement strand
AAATTCCAGATTTCCACGTAGCGATCGGCGTCAGCATCGGCGCTGCCCGGCGGACCACCGGGAACATCCACCCCGTGATCATAAAATATCTCACTGCACGGGCCGCATGGACCCGTATCACCCATGGCCCAGAAATTATCGTGTGCGCCGATTCGAGAAAACCGTTGCGGGTCCACCCCGACATTATTGAGCCAGATATCCGCCGCCTCGTCGTCGTCTTCGAACACCGTAATCCACAGTCGCTCGGGGACTAGTCGAAAACCTTCTGTCAGTAATTGCCAAGCATAGTGGATAGCTTCACGCTTGAAATAATCCCCAAAACTGAAATTTCCCAACATCTCGAAGAAGGTGTGATGGCGCGCGGTATATCCCACATTTTCGAGATCGTTATGTTTGCCGCCGGCCCTCACGCAGCGTTGCGCCGTCACCGCGCGTTGGTATGGACGCTGCTCGACACCGAGAAACACATCCTTAAACTGCACCATACCGGCGTTTGTAAATAACAACGTCGGGTCGTTCCCGGGCACCAGTGAACTACTCGGCACGATCTCATGCCCGTGACCTTCGAAGTACTCTAAAAAGGTCCGCCGTATCGCAGCCGTTTCCATATCGTTTTGCTAATCTGAGTCATAAACCTTAAGGACCGAGCGCACCATCGATGTACTAAACCCGCGGCGTTGCAGGTAGTTCGCCCGGCGTGCCCATTCTTTGTAGTCATTCGGTGGCTCAGCCCCGAATTTCTTGAGGAGAATATCGCATAGGCGCACCCGCCACGTCTCCGAATCCGCATCCACGACCAAATCGATCAGCTCGGCTCCCACCCCCGATTCGCGCAGATCATGAGCGATTCGTATTGGACCGTAACCGCGTTCGGTACGGGTAACAACCAGTGCTCGCGCAAAACGTTCTTCGGACAGCAGATTGTCGATAATCAACTGGTCAATTACAGATTCGATTATTTCCTCAGCATACCTTCTACGACGCAGCTTCACGCGGAGTTCGAGCCGTGAGTGTTCCCGGCGCGACAACAACCGCATCGCCGCGGCCCTTGCCGCGACCTCGCCGGTTTCTTCCTGTTTCACACCTCTGCGGCTTCCTCCATCGGCTCGACGCTCGTGCCGGCCTTCCTCGCATCGCCACCGAGACCCATCGCTGCCCGCACTTCGACCTCGATCGACGCTGCGATATCGGTGTGTTGTTTGAGAAATTCACGCACATTGTCCCGACCCTGACCGATCCGATCGCCCTTGTAGCTATACCACGCGCCCGATTTCTCTACGACCCCGACCTCCACCCCTAGATCGATTAACTCGCCTTGTTTGGAAATTCCCTCATTATACAAAATGTCGAATTCGCATTTCTTAAACGGCGGTGCCACCTTATTCTTGACCACCTTCACGCGGGTTTGGTTGCCGAGGATTTCGTCGCCTTTCTTAATGGCCCCAATGCGTCGGATATCCAGCCGCACGGATGAATAGAACTTGAGTGCATTACCGCCCGTTGTCGTTTCTGGATTACCGAACATGACGCCGATCTTCATGCGAATCTGATTGATAAAAACCACCAGCGTATTGGAGCGCTTAATATTGGCCGTCAACTTCCGCAACGCTTGCGACATGAGTCGGGCCTGCAAACCCATGTGGGAATCACCCATTTCGCCTTCGATCTCCGCTTTCGGAGTCAACGCCGCAACCGAGTCCACCACCACCACGTCGACCGCCGCCGAACGCACCAACATGTCGGTAATTTCGAGGGCTTGTTCGCCAGTGTCCGGTTGCGACACCAGCAGATCGTCCACCTTCACGCCGAGCCGGGACGCGTATCCTGGATCAAGCGCGTGCTCCGCATCGACGAAGGCCGCGGTACCGCCAAGCTTCTGCGCCTCGGCGATCGCCGTCAACGATAATGTCGTCTTACCGGATGATTCCGGGCCGTAAATCTCTACGACCCGGCCGCGCGGCAGCCCGCCAACCCCCAGCGCGATATCCAACCCCAACGATCCGGTCGGCACCACATCGATGTTGCGTTCCACTTCGGCGTCGCCCAACCGCATCACGGCGCCTTTGCCGAACTGCCGCTCGATCTGGCCCAGCGCGGCCTTCAACGCCTTTTCTTTGTTTTCGTCCATCATGCTCTCCATCTAACAATAATCGATCATCAATGCACCGGGCCGGTCCTTGCCGCGCGCGCTGCGTTCGGTACGCCTGCGATCCACGGCAGGCACCCATGTTACTCATTCACAAATCTACAACCATGACCCCATCGTGTACTGTGTGATATGTCACAAAATCGGCCACAAAACTCATCAGGCGCACGCAAGGCGCACTGGCCCGGTGCGTTCGCCAAGTTTACCCGATCTTGACTTCAGAAATGCGCACCAACGCTGGAATATTATCTGTCCGCACGCAGCCGCGCCAACGTTCGATAACCGGCGCCGCTCGAAGCCCGTGTCGATCCCATCAAACGTAAATCCGTCACCCGCCAAGACAGCGCATCGAATCGCGGCGCGTATCCGCAGTGCGCTTTTAGCGCCAGCGTAACGTGCGGCACAAACGCACGGCTGTCGACTGGCAACTCAAGTGCCCGCGCCGATGCGCGCACACGATCCACTAATTCCGTCACCCCGGCCGGCGGCATCGACGGCGCGGCCCAGATAACTCCGCCCCGCCACCAATATCCCATGCAATCTACATTGAATTGCAATGCTGCAAACCGGAAGCTCGACAAACATCCGCGATACGGCTGGTTTGCTCTACGCTGAGCCGCCCGAAAAATACCAACGTGAGGTGCACGTTTGCCGCCGGCACAACACGGCCTCGTCCGTGTTCGCCGCGCTCGCAGCCAGTTCTGCGAACCCGTGGCGCGCTGCCGCATCCGGCCACAATGCTACGAATACAGGATCCGGCACTAGTACTCTGTCGACTCAGTTGCGGTCAAAAGACTCGCACCCACGGCTTGCGAGGTCGCGCACTCCGACCAACGCATGACGAATCGATTCGCCACGAATCGCCGTTCGGTCGCCGTGAAAGTAGCAGGTTTGGCAGCGGCTTGGTCCGGCACGTAGCACCCAGGCAAAACATACCGTGCCGACGGGTTTGTCGTGGCTGCCGCCCGCCGGGCCGGCAATTCCTGTTAACGCGATCGAGATTGTCGCATTGCTGTGGCGCAGGCCACCAGTCGCCATAGCCAGCGCAGTCTGCTCGCTCACGGCGCCAAAGCGCAAGATCGTATCGGTAGAAACCCCAACCATCTCACACTTGGCGTCGTTGCTGTAGGTGACAAATCCACGATCAAACCATTCCGAACTGCCCGCGACGGCGGTCACGGCGGCAGCCACGCCGCCCCCGGTGCAGGACTCGACCGTTGTAAGTACATGCCGACCAGCTCGCAAAACTGCGCCCATCTCGGCCGCCAGCGAGTGCCAATTCGGTTCCGTCATGTTACTACCCTGATTGCGGACTGCGCGTGCTCAGCCGGCCTGCAACAGGACTTTAGCGCGCTTGAACCGGTGCGGATGCTCAATGCTTCTGCGAGTTGCGGTGTTAGCGGGTCGCGGCGACGTCGGACCATTGGTGCTGCGCCCCGGCGTCTGTACGATCAAAAATCGATTACGTTGCAGCAACGTCTCACGATAAAACGCCAAGAACTCATCACGTCCGATCATTTCCACCGCGGACGCCAACCGGCTTCGCGAATCGAATTCAACGTCTTCGTCGTCGAGTTCACTCCAGTAGCGACGGCTACGAGCGTCAAGATCAAGTTCCCGCTCCAGAATCCGACTTAGCAGTCCCTGTTGCTGAGCATGATATTCATCATCTGTCATCTCTGTCAGGCGATCAGAAAACTCCCGAATAAATCGATTAATGTGCGATTCGATGACCGACGGCGAGGCGGTTGGCGATTGCACAACGAACACCAACCCCGGTACCTCGGACAACGAATATGGCGACGCGAATACCACATAACCGAGTTGATTTTGTGTGCGCAGGTCATTATAAAAGGCTGACGATACGATTTGCGCCAGCAACGCGAATCGGGCACGGGTCGCCACCTTAGTGTCGTCACCCTGCACATATGCGCTGAGCGCCGCGTCGTCGTGATCAACGTCCAGAGTACGCAGGTAGGTTTTGCGGCTTGGCAGGCTCACAACGCCGGCCCTCGGCACCGGTTGCGGCTGGGCCTTCGCCAACAACGCCGTGCGTACCGTTGACGCCATCGACACGGCCTCATCGCGCTCGACATTGCCGTGGGAAAGCGCCACCACGTCTACCCGCGCAAAAAGCTGACCGACGAACTGCACCAGCTCGGCTTCAGATACCGTCAGCGCCGCCGCTATTCTCTCTTCCGACGTCCAATCCGGAATCATGAGCAACCGCTGCACTTCGGAAAGCGTTTGCGAATAAGGCGTGTCTTGGCTGTGATTCCGGAGTTTTCGGATCAACTCCTGTCGATAGAGCTCAAACTTCTCAGTGTCGATGGACAGTTTACGCATCGTCTCGACGATACGCTCCAGCAACAATGCCTGTTTGGCACTATAACCGGATATTTTTAGAGTGACACCGCGCACATGGCGATAAAACGAATATTCGAGGCCGGCGAGGGTCGCGGGATACGCGAAAGCGTTGAGCTCATCGTTTACGGCACGTACGTATAGACTAGTCAGCACCGAATTCCGCGGGCTCGCATTCGCGATTGGCGAACGGATACTCATATAAAAATTCGCGCGCGGTACCCGAAACGATACATCCTGATGGTGCCACAGTTCAAAGCCCGCGAAGTCCAAAATCCGTTGCGGTACGGTACCCACCGATCGGGGCGCGACCTGCAGCAAATTCACATCCGGCAAAAACGGATTGGGTGGCGGCAATTGCAATTCACCGTCGATCGAAGCATCGCTCCAATCCGCAATGAGCGCAGCGTCGATCGCATCGATCGCATATTCGGTTCCGTACCAGTGCTCAACAGACCGGGTCGGTTGGTCTTGATCGACGATCGTAAGCAGCACGTTTTCGGGTCGCAGAGAAGACAGAAACTGGTTTATCAGGTCCGGCTCGAACGCTTCCATCATATAGGGGCCTTGCAGCAGCTCGGCAGGTGGATAACGATGCAAATCACTAGCAAGGGATTGCACGTAGCGCCCAGGATCTCGATGTTCCTGGAATCGAAAGCTCAATTCGGCCAACATCCGTTGCTCGCGATAAATCCACTCAGCAACACCTTCGCGTTTGACCAAATCGATGTAATCGAATAGCAAGCCCGTCACCTCTCGCCACTGGGCCACCCCCGCTTCGGTCAATGAAATGGATACTACAAATGTGGCCTCGTTCGGATGACTTACTCCGACCCCCGCGCTTAGTCCCTCCGCCAACGCACGCCGTTTCAAAACGGCTAATAGGCTGCCACTACCTTCGTGGCCGATGAGGTTGGAGATAAGCGCGGTAGGCTTGGTGCGGTAGTGGGACCGTACTTCCGGAATCGGAAACGTCAACGACAACACCCTTTGCTCCTTGATCGGCTTCACCGTAAGCCGAGCCGGCAAGCGCCCTGCGTCGAACAAATTCTGACCGGGGGCGACGGCCGATTGGTTTTTGTCTTCTATCGCTTCAAACCGCGCGCTTACCCATTCACGTAATTTCGATATTGGTTCGCGGCCAAGTACCACTAACGCCATCTCATTCGCAGAGTAGTAGCGCCGGTGAAATTCGATCAAGTCATCGCGTATCGATTTTCCGGGGCGATCCGCCAAGGTACTGAGACTGCCTACCGCAAACCGTGACATGGGATGTTTCGGATTAAACAAGGCCTTGCGTGCAGCCCAGATCCGGCGCCCATCGCTTTGCTTTCGAGACGAATATTCTGAGTGGACAACGCCGCGCTCACGCTCGACGTATTCTGCGGTAAATAGTGGCGCTACAAAGAACTCTGCGAATCGATCTAACGCGGGCTCAAGGTAGTCGGGATCGATATCGAAAAAGTAATTGGTGTGTTCATAGGACGTATACGCATTGTTGGCGCCCCCGTGGCGTCGAATAAATTCCTGATACTCGCCGGCCCGCGGATACTTTTCCGTACCTAAGAACAGCATATGCTCTAAGAAATGCGCCAACCCTTGTCGATCGACAGGGTCGCTGCCGTTGCCGACATGGACATCCAACGCGGCTGCGGATTTATCGGTCGTCGGATCCGAGATCAACAACACTTTTAGGCGATTAGCCAATTCGAAGGCATGGTACCCGCGCTGGTCGTTCGGGCTCGCGACTACGATCCCTGAATCGGCGTCGGCGTTGGCGTCGGTGTTGGTGTTGGCGACGGCTGTGCCGGCCCCCAACCAGATGTTGGTCGCAAAAAGTATTACGGTCGTCAGTCTACCTATCATCGGAATATTATCTAATTATCAGTATGGGGATTATGACCTCTGTTCGGACTACCCGCTATGACACCAAATGTCGTACGGCGGTTCAACCATACACCGACCACCCGTAATGGGGCCACATCGCGACCGTCTGGACGCCGCTTCAGTTTGGCCCTATCATTGAAATGTAAATTTATGTGGCTTGGACCTTGTGCGACCTCGCCAACACCAACCATCCGAGCGACGAGCGAGCCGCGTTTCTACCCGTAATGGATGAACTGAATATGCGAGTAATTTCCAGCCTCGCGGTCGTGCTGGTGGCCGTGACCCTTTCGACACAAAATGTGACCGCAGCGACCACCGTTGCGATTTTCGATGCCGGCGTCGATTCGTTCGACGGATTGGTTTACGCCGGTGGATTCGATCACGTCAACGGTGACAGTACGCCCCAGGACGACAGCGATACAAACCACGGCACTGCCATTGCGGCAGTAATCTCCAGTATCGCCCCCGGCACACCACTTCTCATCGAGAAAGTCTGGGGACCGAGTTCGAGACATTTTGCGTCGCGCGACAACGCCGCGATGCTTCGCGTACTGGATCGCCCGGAAGTGCGAGTCGTCGATATAAATCGGCTCTCCAAGGTAGACCCAGCTCTTCTGCAGCAGGCTGTGGCCCAAGATAAAGTCATCGTAATAAACGTCGGAAATACGGGTGGCGGCAACCCCGTCGGCGCGGCACAACACGCAGCGGGGCTTGGCGGTGCGGCGGTAGTCGGGGTCGGGCTCGACGAGTCGGGCGAAATCCTGACACAGAGCAATCGCGCTGGAAATCTGCGCGATATTGCGCTGTCTGCGCCTGGATTCAACTCCGTTAGCAGTTCCCGTGGATCGTCGTTTTCAAAGCCTCATATTTCCGCGGCTGCAGCCCTGGTCATCAATCGGTGGCCGTTTTTGAGCGCGCCTGACGTCGTATCAATCTTATTAAACACGGCGGACGATCTCGGCGCGCCAGGAGTAGATTCGGTGTATGGACACGGCCGGGTAAACCCAGCGGCCGCCATCGGGCCCAGCGGCGAGATGTTGGTGCCGACTGGCGATTCGGGTGGCGGTGGCTCGTCTGCGGGCGGTGCGCTGGTGGTCGCCGGTGCGGTGGCGGCGGCGATCATTGTCAAAAACAGAACGAAACAGAAAAACACGATATTGGTCGACAGCTACGGCCGTGGATTCGAAATCAGCCTCGAGGACCTGATTTCAGTACGCGACGATAGCAATGGGCTACGATCGCGACTGGCAGGTTTGGACGACGAATCCTATATTGCCCGGCTTACGGCAGATGGCTCCACAATGGCCTATGTTTCGAAGGTGACCAGCACGGCCCAACGTCTCGACGAAGACGACTTGTTTGCGGATCGCGTTGAAGAAATATCGGAGTACAGTATTGCACTTTCCGGCGACACCAGAAACGGCGGGAGATACCTATTGGGATATAATGCGTCGCCGCGCCTTGAGTTTGGCGCCACCGCGCAGCTGGACAGGTCCTTTGATGCCGTACCATTTACGGCAAGTCACGCGTTGTCAGCACCCTATTTCGGGTATTCCGATCAAGGCGTATCGGCACAGTTCAAGTATCAGTTAGGCCGCCATCTTGACCTTAAGTTCGGAGCTGCATCCACCGACGAGGCGGAGGAATTCGGCCTCAATAGCGATGGTGTTCTTATGGAAGGCGTTTACCATAAAGACCGTTTCGCATTGGGATTGCAGATTGGTTATTTGAACGAAACTGGCAGCCTGTTCGGCGGCGCTTCCAACGGTGCATTCAGCGTCGATGCGACATCGACATTGTCGCTCGGTTTGTCGACGGTCTATCGATCGAGCGAGCGCATAACTTGGTTTGCCAACTATTCCGAAGGTTACTCAAAAGTAAACGATCGAACGCGAAGCCAATTGCAAAATTTCACCGCATTGCGCAGCAACACATTTGGCGCAGGCGTAGTCGCCAGCGACGTGCTGCGACAGAATGACCGACTTGGCTTTACTGTTTCCCAACCATTACGCATTGCATCGGGGAATGTAGACTTTAGTAATCCCTACACCCAGCGAGACGACGGTAAAATATTGTTCGACGACGAGCGCATTAATCTCAATCCGGATGTTGCGGAAACGGCATTCGAAATATTTTATGGACATCAAACTCGGCACGACGCTACGGTCTCACTGCTGTTGGTGCATCGTGACAACCCGTCCCATATTGCACACCGTACTGACATCAATGCGTTGTTGGCGACCTATCAGCGGAATTTCTAATGAGGACCCGGCGCGAGCCGAGGCCAACCGCGTCTACCCGAGAAGGATCTCGCCGCAACGGTGTTAGCTCCAACAGTTGATACCAATATTCTATCGGTAGCGTTTCGCGATCGCTCGTTATGCACGCGCGGTGGCACGTGTGTTGGAATTTGCCCCACCGGCGCGATCCAAATCGGCGACGACCAATATCCGGTATTGGATTCAGAAAAATGCACAAGCTGCGGAAAATGCGGGCGGGCCTGCCCCGGGGGCGAAGTCAACTACCACGAATTAACGCAGTCCACATTTGGGGATATTCCTCCCGCTAACGATTTCGACGGCCATGTCGAGAAATCCTTTACGGCGTACGCTGAAAACCCCACCATGCGCTCCGGCGGCGCTGGCGGCGGCGTAGTTACGGCGTTGCTGCACGATATGCTTAAGCACGGTGATGTCGATGGGTGCATCGTTACCCGCATGCGCGCAGACAAACCGTGGCTCGGCGAGCCATTCATCGCTCGAAATACGACGGATTTATTACTGAGTCAGGGTTCACGCTATTCCGTAATTCCGCTAAATGCGATCTTTCGTGAGATCCGCAGCTCTGTGGGCCGCTTCGCCATTGCGGCCTTGCCGTGCCAAGTGCACGGCTACCGGAAAGCTATCGAAGAAGACTCAGTGCTGCGCGAACGTATTGTCGTCGTTATTGGGTTGTTCTGCGGTGGCGCACTCGAACCTTACGTGGTGGAGGAATTGCTCCAAACTAAGGGGATTCGGCTTGGCGATATTCAAGACTTCCAGTTCCGAGGTGGCAGTTGGCCTGGAAAGATGCGGGCCGTCATGCGCAATAACGAAATTCGCGATTTACATCATTCGAATTACAAAGACGGCGCCTACAATTATTTTACCGGGATGTATATGGCTAAGCGCTGCCAGACATGTATTGACGGGTCTTGCGAGTTTTCAGATCTTTCAATAAGCGACGTGTGGACGCGGGATAGCAACGGCGACTACAAGTTCACGGCACACTCGCGGGTGCTGTGTCGTACTGCCTTGGGAATCAGCGTGGCGACACGGGCCGCAGAGCGCGGCACACTCAAAATCCGCGAAGTTACCGGCGATACCGACCACCAGACCCACCGTTTTCAAACCCGTCGCAAAGGTCTGAACGCGCCACTGCGGGTCGCCCGCTGGGCACGCAGTGGCATCCCAGTACCGTTGTATGACCGCCCGACACCCGAGGCCACTGTTAAGGAGCGATGCACCGAATACGCTGTATCGTCGTGTTTGCGGGCAACTCAGTTTCATTCGATCCGCTATCCGCTGATGAGGTTCCTAACCTCCCAATATGCAAAACCGTTGATTCAACTCAGAATGTGGCGCAAGAAGCGAAAATATCGACGCAACGCAATCCGCAGACTGCGCCCGACCTAGTGCGGATACTACGCCGCTGCCCGAAATTCCTACAATTTGTGAATAGACTCGACGATTCCTCCATTTTACGCGACCGACCACTATCGATTATCGCGGTCGGTTTATGCCTTTTCGCAGGTTTGCTCTATTCTTTTTCGGATATCGCTGTTGTCAAACTCAAAATCGGAACGTCGTCCAGCACGATATTTAAAATTTATTGGGCCTCCGAAAACCAGTCCTTTTCGGAGTCAAATTCGAAAGCCATCCCAATTTATCGGCGCAAAACCAATTATACGTTCTTGCTGACGGATATCTCCGCCATCCGACGACTGCGGATCGACCCCACCAACAGAGCCAAAACACGGGTTCGTATCGAATCTCTAGAATTATTTCAAGACGGATTTGAGCCACTCCGCATAAAAACACAGGCGGACTTTCGTTTACTTCAAAATCGTAACGAGATCTCCAGTCGAAATACCAGTAGCGCCGGACTAACTATCGTTTCCGCGGGTACAGATCCTCAGTTAGAACTGCGACTGGAGCCACATCGGGTCACTTCTACCTTGTTGACGAATGCGTTTCGTTTACTTATCGCGGGAGGACTGCTGATTGGGTTTGTTAAGTTTGTTACGAAATCAAAATCAACGACTAGCGCGAATACACCGCCTGATTATGGACTCGCGACGCCCGATGGTTTATCCGAGAGGTAGACCACACCACCAATCAGCCCGTCGATAACGGTCTTTATCCGCATCAATAACGCGGTGGAAAAACCAATCGCCACGCCGTATCCAAACTGGTCGAAAATCAATATATAAGCAAACTCCATAAGGCCGATCCCGCCGATCGATATCGGCAGATTCATTATTAACATGATGGCCGGTACCGCCACAATGATACTGGCAAACTCAATATTGGGGGAAAACGCCAACGCCGTAACCCAAACGTTTATAACAGCGAGAAAATAAAACGCGGCTGAATTCAGAAACGCTATGGTCAGCGCACGAGTATCCGACGTATAAGCGATAATTGCGACATGGGTGCTTTTCAATCTTGTTACGACTATATTGACAATGGCGAACCGGCCCGTAACGAAATTCGATAGCAAACGCATGGGGCGCGGATCCAACACCATCCACCCGATCAGTATGATCGTCACCGCGCATACCAATAAGCTTATAGTGATCTCCGGGACGTTGTAGATCTTGTAACTCACAACAAACGCAAACAGGGAGAATACCGTTAATGTAATCATACCGGTAAACCTTTCCACAAAGACCGATGCCGTCGCTTCCTCGCTGTTCCCTATCTCTTTTCCGAGCTTATAGATCCGAACCACATCGCCGCCCACACTGGTCGGCAAGAATAGGTTGAAGAACTTGCCGATGTAATAGTAGGCGAAGAGTTTGCCGAATTTCGAGCACAAGCCTCTAGCCTGCAATAACATGTGCCATTTCACTGAGCTCAACAGATTTAATATAATCGAGAGCAGTAGGGACAGTCCTACATACACGGGATCGACATTTCTGATTTGCGCATACAGAGCCGATCGGCCTGCGACGTTAAAGATCCCAGCCTCTATCAACACGTACCCCATCAGCACGATCGTAATAACAATCTTGATCCAACGCATCGCTAATTCTGGAATTAAAATGGTTTACGAAATGTTTATCGAACGAGTAACATACTGCCTCGAGTCAGTACTTCATGCACTTTTTGTCCATAACAACCCGGTGCTAAGGACCCAATAATTGATTCTATTGAATATCCCCAGTTCGCATCCAATTCCCCGGATCCTGTATGGAGTCTAGTCAACCGCCGCTATCCGATATATTTACCGACGAAGGTGATTTCGTTAAGCAAATATATGGATTCCACTATATACCCCATGCCTTATTGATTGCATTCACGTTGATCATAGTTATGGCAACGCTTAGTCGTCCTAACTCACATCCCGACGAGTTCATGCACGTTCGGGGGGCGCATTATTACCAAACCCATAGCTTGCCCGCTGAGGTCTGTGATCCCGAGACACTGCATACCTACAGCGTATACGGCGCATCTCGACTGAACTCACATGAAATAAGTTACTACGTTGCCGGAAAATTCGCCAGGATTATCGAACTGGTGCCACTCAGTGACTATCTGAGATTTCGCTATTTCAATGTACTGCTGTTCATGTTTATCGTTATCATGGCTTACCGCAGCAGTATCTTTCGAATTCTATCGATACCCATATTGTTGTCCCCGCAAATTTGGTACCTATTTAGTTACTTTAACTCAGAGGCGTTTGCGATCGTTAGCACCTTGGTTATTGCGCATCAGATATTTGACTCGAATAGTTTGCTACGACGCACCTTAACAATGCCCAGGAGTAAGCGATTTGCAGTCGCGGTCATTCTGTGCGGTGGGCTTTTCTCATTACTACTACTAATCAAAAAAAGTTTCTATTTTTTCCCGCTATTTCTGGGACTATGCGCTGTCGCGTTGCTTTGGCGTTTTCGGATAAATTCATTGCAAAGCTACTTTCGGTCCCGAGCCTCCGCAATTTTGGTCATTTCTGTCGCTTTCTATGGCGCATGGGTCGGGGCGAATGAGGCCATGAATGACTTCGATCGCAGCGCCAAAATTGCAGATTGCCGAGAACAAACCGCAAAATATATCTACAAACCCAGCACCCCTATTGAAGATTCAGCACCGACTTTGTATCGAAAACAAAAAGGACTACCACTATCAAGCTTGTTCGAAGCTGGTTGGGCGGGCGTCGTTTTGCGCTCAGCATTTGGCTACTACGGCTATTTCGACGCACCGGCGAGTCCGCTGCATTACAACCTCGTAAAAGTTCTGTTTTCTGGATTTCTCGCCTACCTGTTTATATCCGTATTAGTACGGGGTGATTTTGCGCGCCGTAGCTTTATCGTAATCGCAATTATCACCTTTCTAGCTCTATTCGCCACCGCGCTGTGGAAATCTTGGACTCGGGATTTCCAACCCCAAGGCCGCTACTATTTTTCATTGATCCCAATAATCGGTTCACTTTGCTTCGCATGCCGTGGTTTTTATAGCGGCAAAATACTGTCCGTGTTCATTCTCGGATTGTATTTGTTATCGCTACATTCATTTTTGTTCGTTGGACTCGTCGAAATAGCAAAGGCGAATTAAAGAAACTGCCGCAATAATTGAGCGCTCGAACGCGCCTTGTGCTTTTCGGCATCGACGATCGGTTTCAACTGGGCACGAGTCTGTTCGCGCTGCTGCCAAGCGTTTTGCACGATTTCGCCGAGATAATCCACGGAAAACTTCTCGAAAGCCACCACCCAATCATGTTGATCAATGGTGCGCAGAAATCCGTCGCTCTTGGGATAGGACAACACACCAATCATCGGCGTATTCATGGCCGCCGCGAATATCAATGTATGGGTTCTCAATCCCGCCAACACGCCAACACGTTCGATCAGCCCGGCGATTTCATTATAGGAATAGTCCACATTCGAAATAATCCGAACGCGATCCTTATGCTGCATATTCGCAACGCACGCATTGGTGTTCTTTAAATCCATGACCTGCGTCACGAAAAATATGATATCGACGCTGAGATCGTCGATCACTCGGTCCGCCGCCTTCCCTATCGTTTCACAGAACTCCCCACTATCGAGTGTACCGCGCATGCTCCAATTATCGATGTAGGCATTAACGTTAAAGCCGACGGTGCCCTTATCATTGTGCAACAATCCCTCTTTTTGAATAATTTCCTGCAGCCGGTCCTCACCCGGCGACTCCGTGTTCAATGCGCAGTCAGCATGAATATGCAATTCCGGGTAATTCAGGTTCAAGTTATCAAATAGCTCTTTGGTCTGCATATCCCGGGTAATAACCAGTGCGCTTGCGTCCATAACCCGCTGCAGGGCCTTCTTGCCTACGTCGAAATCAATTGGGCCTACTGAGCAATTGTAGTGGACAATCGGAATACCCCGCTTCTTACAGACCGGGGCGACTAGTGCGATTGAAGAAAGATTATTGAAGAGTGGGTTATAAAACTTTCGGTCAAACAAGATATTGTCACAAATCAGCACCAAATCGGTGTTTACCATCGATCTGTATAATGGAATTCCAAAATTCTTTATGCAGCCATACCACGGCAAAAGCGCCACAGGCTTAACATTAAACTCACCAAAGTTTTCGCGAATAAACCTCGGGCTGGTAGTGGGCACATAGAATTCGATATCTGATATCTCCGCTGAGATATCGGCCAATAAATTGCCGAGTATCGCTGCATCGCCTGCGTTTCGCCCGGAGTTATTGCCGAGAACAGTAATTCGCTTCATTATTTATCGTTACGAGTTTCTAAAGCCATTCGTGCTTCACGTACCATTGCGCGGTTTCCGTGAGTCCCGATTCGTTATTGTATTTCGGCGTATATCCGAGAACTGTTTTGAGTTTAGTGATGTCAAATTTTCGGTCTTTGGCATAAAAAGCCACACGGCGGCGGTAGATCGGCGGCTGAATTCCAAACGGCAAACACACCGCTTTGCAGACGTCGGCCGCGATAAAGAATGGCGTAATAGGCAACCGGATCACTCGCACTTTTTTACCCAGAGCCTTCGCGATTATCGTTCCCATGTCTTCTATCGACACGGGCGATTCGTTGGCGGCAATAAAGGTTTGAGAAAGCGCCGCATCCAGCAATGCAGCGCGCATGATGATTTCAGTCAGATCATCGACATGGACGAGATGATAAATGCCGCTTCGATTAAGGCCCAACATCGGCAAATAGCCCTTATCGATCATCTTAAAAAATTTCAGGAGGCGCCCATCACCAGGCCCGAATATCGGTACCGGACGAATAATGGTGAAAGGAATATCATTTTTTGCGGCAAAATCCCCCAACCACAACTCGCCTTCGAGTTTGGTACGCTGGTAGCCATCTCCGGGGTCAAACGGATAGTTTTCATCGGCGCGCTCGGCTTCGATATGACCGTGCACTCCGACGGTAGATACGTGGACAAAGCGTTTGAATTCCGGCTTCCCGACTACCCCCTGAGCCAGCAACTCGGTGCTGCGCACATGTACCTTGCGGTAGCCTGCGTCGGTGCCTTTTTCTTCGCGAAACGCTGCCGCTAAGTGGAAGATATACTCAACACCCCGCACCGCCGTTTGAACGATTTCGGCATCATAGACGTCGCCGCGGATCCAATTGATATCGATATCGTCGAGGTCATCAAGCTTAGACGAACGCCGTGCAATCGCTGTAATTTGCGCACCCGCAGCCGCCAATTTACGAGTCAACACGCGACCGGTAAAACCGGTCGCGCCCGTGATCAGGACCTTAGCGCCGTCAAAAGCGCCCTGAGCAACACTACTCAAGTTCTGTGCTCTCGTGTAGGTAAAACGAAGGAGAATACGCAACTACCGTTGCGTTTTAGCGGCAGAATTCTTACGTAATCGCTGAGCAATTGCAAACGGCATAGGCCGTGAGCCGCGAACCGATAATGAAACACTGGAATCCCTGACGATACTGTGAATGAGCGCGGTCGGCGACGCGCTAGCGGTCGCCGTCTCCGCGGCGGTCATATAGGTCCCGAAATAGCGTTCCTCGCCGATCACCGGCAATGGGTCTGAACCGGCCAACACCCTGAATCCCCGGTTTCTCGCCTTACGCATAAGCCACGGCGTACCCCATCCCAGTGGGCGCAATCCGGTATCGCCGATCACCATATGCGCCGGCGAAAAACGGTCCAGCAGAGATGTAACCACATTACCGCGCCCGAACCACCATTTCCCAGGTGACCAACTCAGCATTGGCACCCCATCATTCTTCAGCACCGTCTCGACAATCTGCGCAGCCGGCAAACCGTCGGCAATCCGTTGGCGGTGAGCCAGAGCGATTACCTCGATATTTTCACTCGATACCACCTGCCGCCCGGGCAGTAGCGCGACCGAGCCGCCACCATCTTTCCGCTGAATCCATAAACAGGTTTCATTCGGGTCGTCCCGTACACTGAATCTATCGTCTAACGGTGTTGAATCGGCGCTCAATTCATCAAAAAAATCACAGTCATAGCGCTCGGTCAAACAAGCGACATTCACGGCATCGGGGGCGACGCCGTCCATACGCGATAGCAAGGTGGAAAATGCGCGCTCTAAATCGTAGCAAGGATATACGTGGATGTGACTGTCAATGATGAATTTCATGGGCAATAAACTAACGACCCTGTAATTCATCTAAGTCCGTATATGCTTTCACCATCAACTGTTTGAACTTCGTGAAATTGAATTTCGTCCGATACAGTTCGTGGCCTTTTTTCCCCAGCCGATCCCGATGTTCAGAATCCTTGAGTAACTTGATAACCTGCTCCGCGAATGACACTGGATTCGGATCTGTGAATACCGCGGTAGTGTCATCCAGTATTAAACGATTGGGCGGCGTGTCGGTTGCGACAATGGCGCGGCCAGCCTTGAAATAATCGAGGATCTTTAGCGGCGTATTGACGCCCGATAGCCTTGGCGCCATTAGCACATCCGACGCAGCCAGGTAGTTCGGCAACTCGTCGGGGGGAATCTTGTTGAGAAATACCACCGCATCGGCCGCATTGGCCTGTCGAAGTTGCTGACTCTTACTTTCGATTTCTTCCGGAGTTCCACCGATGATGACGAAGCGGGCGGAACTACACTGCGCCACAACGTTCGGGATCATCTCGAATATGAGATCGACTCCTTGATATACTGCAAACGACCCGACAAACATTATCAACTGATCGTCAGGACTCGTGCGCAAGCGTGCCGATATATCCGCCACAATCTTGGGATCCGGTTCCACCAACGAGGACGGCACATCAAAAATATCGTGTACGGGCCCTACGGCACCCAGGGTCTTGGCCTGTGCGGCCAAACCCGGGCCCGTCCCAATTACGAGGTCGGCATGCCTGACCGTGATTGCTTCGACCCGCTTGTATAACGCAAGGATAATGTTGATAAACATCCCACCGCGATACGACATCGGGTCAGAATGCTTTTCAAAAATTGACCGGGCCCTAAACAATTTAGCGAGGATGACCGCGATGACACCCGCCTCCTCAACTCCATGGATAACGCTATAACGGTTTTTACGGCACAATCGGAACCCTTTGAACAAAAGCAGAGCATCGAATATCACTTTGTGAAACGAGGGGCCGATCGGAATATTGCTAACTTTGAAAAGGTTCGGCACCCGGTAAATTTGTATGCCCGAAATGGTCTTCTCGTCCCCGATCGGTAGGGTCAACAAATCGGTCTCATAGCCCGACTCGCTCAGCGCTAACAAGTCGAAATTCACACGGATTGGCGATCCACGCCACTGAAAAAACGGCTGCGGACTGATAAACAACACCCGCTTCATCGAGCCAGCGGGATCCCGGGCAACTCAACATAAAATTTATGATGGCAAATAGATTGCCAACCACACCCATCGCGCATCGCTAATTCACATTATTCAGATACTTATGGCGGCCATTATATCCTTAGACTCAGCGAATCCGCATAGATTGGATTTGCACTCCGGCCGGTTGTACGCAGATTGGATGGTCCACAGTGGAGGAGCTGCCGAATTAGCCGAGACAGGGCCCTGAATAGATGGCGTCCCCAAGGGGATTCGAACCCCTGTTGCCGCCGTGAAAGGGCGGTGTCCTAGGCCAACTAGACGATGGGGACAGTGTATATTCGATATCCGACAACGCACCGCGAAGAAAATTGGTGGAGCCAGGCGGGATCGAACCGCCGACCTCTACAATGCCATTGTAGCGCTCTCCCAGCTGAGCTATGGCCCCGCGGGCCGCGTACTCTACGTACAGATTAAGACTTGGTCAACCCGAGTCCGCTGCGGTCGATTCGATAAAGGCAATCGCACGCTTCAGTCGGCCCAGTACCCGGGCTTGGCCAATGAGCCACAGCGTCACGTCGATCGACGGCGAAACGACTCCGCCGCTCACCGCCACGCGAACGGGCTGCGCCAATTTACCAAACTTTAAGCCCGCAGTGCCCGCCACGTCCGCGATCACGCTATGCAGCGCCTCGACATTCCACTCGTTCATTCTTTCTATGTGTTCCGCAAGCCCGACCAGCGCGGGCAAAACGTTTGCGGTGAGATGTTTCGAGCCGGCTTCCCCGTATCCGTCCGCATCCCGGTAGAAATACTCACTCTTATCGACGAGCTCGACCAGGGTCTTGGCTCTCTGCTTCTGCGCGGTAACGACATCGACCAGCGCCGGGCCATTACCGGTATCGAGCCCCCGCGCCGCAAACAGAGGCTCGACCCGCTTGGCGATGTCTTCCGGATCGCCCGATTTAATGTAGTGCTGGTTAAGCCAATCGAGTTTCTCCGAATTGAATATCGATGCTGATTTGTTAACGTCTTCAATACGGAACAACTCCATCAACTCATTTATTGAGAAAACTTCTCGATCGCCGTGCGACCATCCCAGCCGGACCAAGTAATTCAACATAGCCTCGGCAAGATAACCGGCGTCGCGATATTCCAGGACGCTGCCGGCGCCGTGACGTTTCGACAACCGTTTACCGTCAGCCCCCAATATCATTGGCACATGCGCAAAGCGCGGCACCAGTGCGCCAATGGCGGCAAACAGGTTGATTTGGCGAGGCGTGTTGTTGAGGTGGTCGTCGCCCCGAATTACGTCGGTTATTCCCATATCGGCATCATCGACCACGACGGTGAAATTATAGGTCGGGGTACCGTCGGATCGTTGAATAATTAAATCATCCAGTTCCGTATTGCTGATGACGACACGCCCCTGGATCTGGTCGTCGATGACCACATTACCCTGTAACGGATTCATGAAACGCAGCACGGGCTCGACACCAGCCGGGGGCGGCGACTGACGGTGCCGGCAACGACGGTCGTAGCGCGGTTTTAATCCCTGCGCCACCTGTTCCGCACGCATATCATCAAGTAGTTGCTTCGAGCAATAACAATGGTACGCCTTGCCCTCGGCCAACAGTCGATCACTGGCCTCGCGGTAACGGTCAAAGCGACGCGATTGATAATAAACAGGTTCGTCCGGTTCGAGCCCTAACCACGTCATGCTTTCAAGAATAAGCGCAGCCGAAGCATCGCTGGAGCGCTGACGGTCCGTGTCCTCTATGCGCAGCACAAACTGTCCGCCATGTCGCCGAGCATGCAGCCATGAAAAAAACGCCGTACGAACTCCACCGATATGGAGGTCGCCGGTAGGGCTGGGAGCAAAGCGGGTGCGGACAGTCATGACGAATTCGAGTCAGTGTAGCGCGGAGATTTTATGCCAAGCACGAACCAAAAGGGTAGCGCGGTGAACCCGGGCGCTACGGCGATGTACGGCATTGGCCTCTAAACATCGCAACCCAAGCCGTATATAATGCCGAACACACACCAAAAAGGGCGATTAGCTCAGTGGGAGAGCGCTGCCTTCACACGGCAGAGGTCGCAGGTTCGAAACCCGCATCGCCCACCATAAAATCAAATACTTACGCGGCCACCTAAGACAACCCAATTTCTCGTAAGGACGTGGTAAGGACAAAGTGACCGCCACGCCGCGCGTAATACACGGCACGCATTGCCAAGCCCGATGTTAGATCGTCGCTCCTGCGCGATCTGACGCTGTCTCGTTTACAATCCCTGCGTGTTCCAACCCCACGACACCGTCCACGACGTATTGCGCTGGGCTTACTCGCTCGAAGCACGGATTGTTTACCCAACGACCCCGCTTGACCCGTCGCCGCGCAGCACCGATGGCAACTCACTAACGTTGCACGAACGCCGCGCCGAAGCCGCGCTCGTCATTGCGAAAGTTGACCGCTATACCCATCCCCCGCAGCGCGATCTGCTCTACGCGTTTTACACGGTGCCGGTCGGCATAGCTCTGCAAAATCGAAAAACGCGGTGCTGTACGGTCGTCGCCGATTGTTTGAATGCCGATTTACACAAGCCGCGCTGGTGGCTGGTCGATGCAGTGCGAACGTGGTGCCATTGTTCACCCGTACACACGCGGGAATGGTGGGCGCAACATCTCGGCTTGTCCACGCGGACGTTGCAGCGGTGGCAAGCCGTCACGTATGACCGGCTCGATGATTTACTCTTGGGCGCGAATGGGGGGCTTGAGTCGTATCTGACCACCCCCTCACCCGGCGGCATTGGATCGATACATCCAACAAAATCAAGTTAGCTACAATGTTATGGAGCGATGCATCATGCCGATACCTACAATTTGCAAGATGGAGAAACTCAGTCTTAATTCATTGATGGCACACCGTCTAATACGGGCGGTTGCCAATCAGGATCAGGACCAAGGCCCGCTATTTGCTAATTATCTCCGAAACTACAGTCGCCTAGTCGATAAAGCAGTTCGAGAACATAACTCGGCGCACTCGTCGATTCTCGCCGATGCAAATTCGCAGCATACTGGATCGATTGATTGGTTCCGTACCATCGACTATCTAGAAAACTGCATTT
>JAOTWM010000037.1 GCA_029862885.1 Gammaproteobacteria bacterium | reverse complement strand
CGGATTTTGTTGGGTTAGAGGTAGGAAAGAAGAAAGTCTGGCTAAATCCAAGCACCGGTATGGCTATTGTATTTCCAAGTTGGTCGGAACACTGGGTGCATCCATACTGACACAGTAATCGACGAATTTCGGTCGGATACAATATCAATGTAATTAGAGTCATCGACCAATAAGCGGGTCGTATAATTACAACGATTCAGTTCACGGCAAAAGACCGGATTGCAGCGTGATCGGCCAACTAAATTTACGGCGCAGGCATGACAATCTTAAAACCACGGACATGGCCGGTTGTCGAATTGTTGATGGATTCAGTTGTGATATAAAAGGTTGAAAAATTGCGCTGATTAATCCAGTGCCGGGTGTTCTAGAGCCATGTTCGTTTCCGAATTCTGACTATGCCTGTATCGACCTACAGAGATGTAGGTAATGACTGAGAGCACAAACCCGACTCCTTGCCGGGGATTCGCGGTGTGAGCCCCGGGCGAATTGTCACTGCGTAGAGTACGCTCAGAATCGATTAGCCAATCATCCGAAAGATGCTAAGAATGCAACCGAATTCGGCCACTGCGTTCAGAACTCGATCCGCACTCCGGCATCGACAGTAGTATTACTAATGTTATCGTGTGCTAACACTGTTTCAACGCTGACGTATGCTCCGATGTTATCGCCAATGGTCGCGGTAAACCCGAAACCGATGTTGAAATAGTTCTTATCGGGTTCGTCTGTAGGCACGATGAATGGAACATCCGGAGCTTCGAGAAAGCGCACATTAAGCTCGCGCGCGTCGTCTTTTAGCTGATTTTCCAATTCGATATGAGCGCTGGGGATAAATGCCCCCCAAGGTTGGTTAAAGGCTCTCGAAACCTCTGCGCCGATCGCTAATGTCGCTGAATCAACGGACTGCTCATCGATTGCAAGGGCCAACCCACTGCCACCAGTCTCCTCATAGGCATCGATACTTACGTTCACAAATTCGAGTCGCAAGCGCGGGCTAACAAGTAAGGTCTCACCGATAACCTTCTCCATTCCCGCGTTCACGCTGAAAGCGAATATGTCGCCGCCGGTGGTGCCCTGCGTCTGCGTATTTACTCCTGGAAATCGGATGTTGCGCTTGGTTTCATAATCATTGTCGCCAAGACTAATGACGGCGTCGAGAAACATACTCTCCGGCACGTAGAAACTGCCGTATACGGATGCAACAAAAGAGTCCGTTTCGACGATTCCGCCGTCAAAGTCAAAATCGGCATCGCTGCTGCCGAGCCCTAACGCGCCCCCCAGCACTGTGTCCGGACTCAATAAATAATCGACACCGAATGTGATGCCCTGAGTGTCGAAGTCAAAGCCGGCCTCGCGCTCCGTCGTATCTTTATCGCCGAACCCGATTCTGCCGTTGATAAAAATGCCTAGTTTGCTCGGGGTCGCTAATTCGTCGCTGCTGGCCCCGCCGCCGGTGTCCCCCCTTTTTATCGTCGAGCCGAAGAATTCACCCAGCGGTAGGTGTTCTGTATTTATGTTCAACGACAAGTCGCTTACTTCGACCAGGCCTCTGGCACCGCTACGCAGTGACAATAATCGTGCCAGGACATTGGTGAGCTGAGTGCTGCCGTGTTCGACGGCTTGAGTACCTTGCGCAGCAATCTCATCTGGCGCGATCTGTTGCAGCGCGCCGGCGACCTGGTTCGGGTTCAATCGCGCCAATTTGACGCACTGAGCGCGTAACGAGGGGCTTTGCGTGGTCGTACACACCTCCTCGACAGCTTCGGCAGCGCTCATCTGAGTTTCCGTTTGATCCTCACCGCCGGCAACACCGGGGCCGACCAGTACGGTGACGGTCGCGTTGGCCTGTGTAATTCCATCGCTAATTGTATAGACGAACGAATCAGATCCAACAAACCCCGGGTTTGGTATATAGGTGATCGAGTCACCATTAATTACGGCGTTGCCGTTCGCGGGAGTCGTGACTCCAATAATAGTGACTTCGAGTCCACCAAAAATCTGATCGTTCTCTAATACATCAATGGTCACCGGCGTACCGGCCTGGGTGGTGATTTTATCGTCGGCGGTTAACGGAGCTTCACTTGGATCGTCATCCTCAATTATCAACGTTGCGCTCGCTGCATTTACGACCGTGAAATCGCAATTAACACTCGTTATAGCGGCAGTAATGTTGATAGTTTCGGTTGGTTCTCCGAGGGCGTCGTCCAAGATATCTATGTTTACTGTGTCAAACAAGATGTCGCCTGCCGCCACGATCGCACCGTTTATATTAAATATTTCCATGGCGGAAAAGTCTTCCCCGCCAGTGGCCGTGCCGGTGGTCCGCGTAATCCCGGTAACACTGCAATTTCCGGAATCACCTGCGCCAGCGGTTAATCGGTATTCAAAGGCGACCGCGCCTTCGTCTTCACCCACTGAAATTGTACCGGGAACGAGCGTTAGGGTGGCGCCGAACGCGGTCTCGACGGCCAACACGAAGCTAAACGGAAGTATGAACAGGAGACGACAAAAAAGCGATGATTGTCCTCGCCGATGCTCCTGGCGGGATACAAATGGTAGTGCCAGGGTTAGCGCGTTTCGTTCAGTGCCCATCCCGTACCTCCTCACGAATCCAAAATGGCAAAACTATTGCCGGTTCGTACGCCTTGGACCAATTTGCAACGCATATGCCCACAAGCCATACCTGTCACGTAGCTTTCGCACTCGCGAATCTATTCTCCCCGTGGCCGGAATTCTCGGCGGCCGAGATAGAGATGGAGCGGTGTCCATAGGTGTAGCCTCGTATTTTATACACCACTCCGAGGAGGCGCACAATGGGATTTAGGGAATACGTATCGATGATGCCCATCATTCGACAGACATGACACTTGTTGGTCTTAAGTAAATAAGAGTAGCGGTAATTGAAATCGCAGGTCCACGATCGCAGGTTTCGATAACACGGAATGAATCCGCTGTGTTTAATCGGGCGGTGACATCATGTCGTCTATAAGCTCCGCGTAGCCCGGACAAAGTAATGAAAGGTGGAATAGTACGGTTGCCATAAGTTGGTAATGGAATCTTTACTCTATCAATGGTGTGCTGAACTTTATAACGGGGCATGGGGGAGTCGTATATGCGCGGGAATTAGGCGCGGGCTACGGCCACATCGGCAGTTTCAGGTCAGTCGCATTTGATTTACGGGAACGCGACCATGAAGTCATATTTGTTCTTAAAGAGCTTGACCATGCTAAGTATTGGCTCAGGCGCAATAATTTCCTAAGTACATTTGCCGAGTTGGATCACTATCACTATTGCGACCGTGCCGATGCTCGTTATTGGGGGCCAGCTCTAAACTTGAGAAAAGGCGTACTGACAGTTTGGCCGATGCTCCACGCCAGGCGAATATTTGTCTATCTCTACAATAATTATCCGCACCCGGAAATGATTCTTCAACGGTTAGGTACGATACATGCGAGCATACTTGTGCACATCGCTGGTGATTCTGTGGAGTTAATGCACAAGCACCAGAGCCCAAATGTCCACATCATTGGCAAACCCGTTCGGTTGCGTTCGGTTATCTAAGGTGATCGAGCAGTGTGATATAGGGGCAGATCACGGAGGGTTTTCGACGCGTGCTGCCATGTTGCTTGGCGGCAAACCGGTGCTTGTGTTGCCGTACCATATTGGGTAGTTGTTTACGGCCCACGGGTCGCTGAGTTCCGGGTTGGAATCGTCATACTTTCGGAAAAAATATCCGAATTATCGGAAAAGCATCGAACAACTCCTTGATGATTCGAAACTAAAGGAGAACGCTGAGAGTTTTGCGGGCAAATACGCTGATTTCGATGTCAATAAACGTAACGAAGCGATCGTAAAGCGTTGCGAGCAACTGCTGGCAGGAGACTAAACTATTAAATCCGGCGCCTCCACACGGTTGGTTCGTCGGGGGGGCGGTAAACCTCGTTAAAACGGACGCCGGAGCCGGCATTCGCGGAGCAGCGCCTGCGGCTGCGAAGGTTAGAATAGTCTTGCTATAATTTCATGCGCAGCCGGTTGTGTTTGCTTACAGGCGGTGTTTGGCGCGAGTATTGAGTCTTAGTACGGTCCAGGTCAGGGCATGCTGTTTATGGGTGTTTGAGAAGGGATGGATCGAACGGTCGGAGAAGATCCTGGTGATGGAAGGCGACGACAAAACGGTCTTTAGGGCTACGGCAGGGCGTGGACCTATTGACACGGCGCGCTCCATCACCATCCGGTTTCAAGCTGAAGCCGGAACCGAAACACGTATGCAATTCACCCGTGAATTCATCGTGGGGCGAGGTCAGGCATGCGACGTGCAAATCGACAGCGACATGGTCAGCCGGCGCCATCTGAGAATCTATCCGCATGGAAACGTGTGGTGTGTCCAGGACCTCAATAGCGCGAACGGGACGTATCTTAATATGCGTCGCATCGTTCAAGCTGAGCTCGCCGACCGCGCGAGCCTGAGGTTGGGAACGTCAGGCCCGTATATCGAGTTAGAAACGGCAGTATTTACCCCACCCGAATTTCCGGCTGCCAGTCCACCTGCGGAGTCGCTCACGCAACTCGTTCAGCACTATTTTGAGCCCGGTGGCGATATTCAGGCCGGCGACCGAACTAAAATGATTCAGCGTGCGTTTAAACGGGTGTCAAAGAAACAGTCTCGGCGCTATATCACGGTAATTGGTGTGGTGGCGATTTCATTTTCTATCGCGCTTGCGGTTTTGGGTTTCGAGTATTTTCGCCTGCAGGCAGATGTCGCTAAGTTTGAAGCCGAGATGGCGGACTTGTTTTACGAGATTAAGGATCTGGAGCTGGCATTGGCCGAAATACCGGTTGAACAGTCGGCGATAATACGTACCAAGCTTGCCGAAAAAGAAGCCAGTTATGATGATCGCCATGACGAGATGACCAACCGGCGTGGGGATACATTTCTGAGCCGTTTAGGTCTGGTTGAGAAAGAACCGATAAGTCCGGTTGACAAACTTATTCTACGTATGGCGCGTGTCTTCGGGGAGTGCGAGTATTACGTTCCGGAGGAGTTTTCTGCCGAGGTAAAAAAATATATTGCGAAATGGAAAAGTACAAAACGACTCCCAAATGCCATTGCAAGAGCACAAAACAATGGGTATACGCCAATTGTTCAGGAGGTCATGCTGGGCCAATATCTCCCTCCGCAGTTTTTCTATCTGGCACTACAAGAGAGTAATTTTAATAAGGACGCGATCGGACCGGAGACACGCTGGGGAATTGCAAAAGGAATCTGGCAATTTATTCCCGACACAGGAAGACGGTATGGTCTACAACCGGGGCCGCTGTTGAAGGAGCGAAAATACGATCCGCGGGATGATCGCTTTGACTTCGCGAAGGCGACGCGTGCTGCCGCAAGTTACCTCAAGGATATATACACTACGGAGGCGCAGGCGTCCGGTCTATTAGTTATGGCCTCCTACAACTGGGGAGAAAATCGCGTGCGAAAGATTCTTCGCGGGATGCCCGAAGATCCACGCGAGCGGAATTTTTGGAAACTACTGAAAGAACATGATATTCCAAAACAAACTTACGATTATGTATTACATATATTCTCTGCGGCCGTGATAGGCGAGAATCCGCGGCTGTTTGGATTCGAATTCGACGATCCGCTAAAAGAAATCTAGCCTGGGGCTTGGTTTCTGATCGCCAAACATCACTACGACGAAGCTTGTTTCGGTTCTATGCGTCGTTGCGGTTACGGGTGCAGCGCGATCAGCTTGTCAGTGCACGGAGTCCGTAACGTGCTTAGTACATTCAATTCGCGCTGTCCGAAGCCATAATTTCGGCCCGTTACGCACCTCGGTTAAGTGATCGCCGGTAGGCGTCAATTTGTGTATCCGCAATTGTCAGTGTTCATTGAGGACTGCCGTCGTTCTTTGAATCTGGCGTTTGTACTTTGAAACTCTCCTAAGCGGCCGGTACGAAAAAGAACTGACCAGTCTCATGGCCGGCGTGCTTGATGGGTGCGTATTCCGGTACCTGTTCAATTCCCAGTTGGGCGGCCTTTTCCGTAACGGTCTGTGAAATCTGACGAAATACACTGTAGCCCTCGATGATTTGATCATTCTCCCGCAGCGCCGTGAGGAATGCCTGGGCGAACACCGAGTTAGTGCCGCCGCCTTCGTCAAGGACCGGTTGCAATCCTCCGGATGTCAATACCGTGCGGGACTTATTCTTAGTCATTAAACGCAGCCATTTTTCGCGTAACTCGGGCGGCATATTGACATCGACTCGGGGAACGGCAGACCGCGACATCGCCCCCGAATAGCAGGAATCTGCGATGACCATAATATGTCGAGCGGTCATCGTATTTATCAGGTCCGTTATCGAAATATTAGAGATCCAGTTCGCGGCATTGCCAGGTTCGGCATTCACGGGCAACCAGTAGCCTCGATCATTAATCCGGTCGAGATCCCCATGGCCCGCATAATATATGAGGAGATTATCTTGCTCGGTCATCCGCTCGCCGAGCTGGTAAAGTGCTGACAGGATGCTGTGACGGTCTGCGTTGAGCAGCAAGGTAGTCTGAAAGTTATATTTTTCGCGCAGCGTCGCTTCAACCATGCGTGCATCTTTGCTCGCCGTTTGGAGCCTCGGTAGTCGAGTGTAATCATCATTTCCGATAACGAGGGCGTGATAGCTTCCGAAATCAATGTCACCCGTCTCGGGAAAAATGGGGGTCGATTCTGGTGTAGGTTCCGCCGGAGCCGATGCCAGCTGTGGAGGGGTGATAACAAAGTCGATTACGGTGCGTCTGCCCTTATTATCGATCGCGACAAGACTTACGGGAGTCTCCTTGTTCCCCACAGGGACCCAGACCCGAAAACTGCCACTCTGATCAACTTCCTCAAACTGATCATTGACGTTGAAGGTCAGCAAACCAGCCGGCGCCGAGACACGACCGACAATTTCGGTCTGTTCGGCCGGAGAACGTAGTCGGACAGCTGGTGTCCCGCGGGTAGCGGCTACGGTTAGCGCCGGTTCGATAAGTTCTATGCGCGGTCCGATCTTGGCTTCCTGCTGCGCACTCTCCAATTCATCGAGCTCGCCGCGATAATCTTCCGTCTGCTGTACAAGGACATCGGCTTCGTCGCTCCGCTCGTTGAGTTCCAATTGCCGATCCTGCAACTGTCGTTCTACCTGCTCGCGATCAAGGTTGCTGATTTCGGGGGACGACGGGTCTTCATCGAAGATAGTCTTGAGACGTTGTAATCGCTGGAGTTCTTTCTCTAAGGCTTGTTTGTCTTTTTGAACTCCGCTCAGCTTGCTTTGGGCGTCGGATAATTTTGTTCGCGCGTCATCGGCTTCGTGCTGCAGTCGGGTCACATCCTCCCGAAGTTTTTCGAGTTCTTTGTCTTGGGAGCCAAGATCGATTGAAGACGCGAAGTCGATGTCTTCGGTCAGACCGGAAGACTTTCGATACCAATTTAACGCTTCCGTCAAATCCTGCTCGACTCCGAGCCCCTTTTCATAGAGATAGCCGAGGTTAATTTGTGCCCGGCTATAGCCTTGATCCGCGGCCTTGTAGTACCACTCGAGAGCGAGTACATAATTCGGTTCGACGCCAAATCCTTTTTCGTAAATCTCGCCCACATAGGTCTGCGCCTCCGGGTCGCCCGCTTCAGCTCCTTCCAGCCAGACGTTGAGTGCGGTTCGATAATCGGCGCGGTCATAGGCTACGTAGTCTCCCCCGCGAATCTCACAGTCGAGGGCTGAAGTCTTGGTCGGGCGGCGGGGCTCAAGATAGGTTAGCGACTGCCCCAATTTGCGGACCCGCCCTGGCAACACACAATCCACTACGAGGAGCTTATCGGTATCGTGGGGGGATATTGTGGCAGGATCAATGGAGACCGATGCGGGCTCAATCAATTCGGACGCGCAAGCACTCAAGATCAGCGCTAGCGCGCCGACTACTCCGAATCCAAATGGCCGCGAACTGAGTGCCATCGTTCGCCGTTTCCCTATGTCGTTGTTATCGTGATTTTGGCCTAATAGAAGCACCGGGGTCCGTCTATGATGTAACATTTGGGGCTGTGTTGGCAACCTCCGTATGGATATCCGCCGTGTTGTGGAGCCTCGAACGAACGGCCGCCGAGCGCTTATATCGCACTTCGCGAATGCGAATTTTTGTAGTGAGTGTTTTTACCTCGATCTCAGCGATAGCCTGTATCTCGCCCGCTGCCCGCTTTGACCATCAAGCAATCGATTACGGATTTACCCGCGATACAGTAGTCGGTACAGAATTTTCCCACGCTGTCTATCGCAACACGACCAGTATTTCGGCCGGTGCGCTTCACGTTTACCTCGGCAGTGATGGTTTGCCGTGGGCAACTAGCCATCGTATCTCGCAAGACCCGACTCCCCGTCGGCCACTTATGCTCCAGTTGATGGCGCTGGACGATAAGCCAAGTATCTATCTCGGCCGCCCGTGCTACCATGGTTTGGCTCGTACACCGCCATGCGCTGCGATTCATTGGACACATCAGCGCTATTCCGACCAAGTGGTTACCAGCATGGCTAGCGCGCTAACCAGAATATCGGAAGCCAATGAACTCGAACGGCTAGTGCTATTCGGCTATAGCGGTGGTGGCGCTCTTGCTGTGCTGTTGGCGGAACGGCTCCCCAAGACCGATGCCGTCGTCACCATCGCCGGCAATCTCGATCCCGATGCATGGTCGTTGCGGCACGGTTTCTCTGAATTGAGAGGGTCCCTAAACCCGGCGTATCGGTCACCACTGGCTGATCGCATTCTTCAACTACACCTTGCTGGAACGGACGATCAGATAATGCCCGTTGAGTTGATCGAAGTGGCGATGCGGCATCGGCCTACCGCAGCGGTTCTAGCCATTGACGGATTTGACCACCGGTGTTGCTGGAGTGCGTTATGGCCGCATGTTCTCGAGGCATTAGACGCCAATGATTGGACCGGTTTTGAGAGCTTCGTTAATGGCAGATATCGATAGGCCGCTCAATTCCAGGATTCAGTTCTCGCGTAATATTTTATCCAGCGACTGCAACTTGTTATGGTTGGGGTCAACACCAAGACCGAGGGCAATATATTCACGAGCCATATTATCGTCTTTGTCCTTAATCGCCGCCCGCGCCAGTTCTTCATATCTATCCGCGATTTGCGCAATACCTTTTCGGGCGCCCTGGTCACGCGGATCGATTTCAAGAATCCTCTTGTAGATATCGTAGCCACTATCTCCGGGCGGTGCTGCTAGGAATCCCGCAGCCATATAAAAATCCGCTACCTCATGCAGATCTACAATTTGCGCTTTTTGTTGTTCCGTCAATTCAACAGGAGGCGGTAAGTCGTCTTGACCGCGTTCGTAAATATAATAGCCGCCCAACGACAGCAGCATTAAGGTCAAGACAATTGTTTGCCCACGCAGGCGTTTTGTTGGTTTGAACGAATTTAAGAACGTCAGGACGTCCGCTGTGCGATCCTCCCGCTCGAATGCTAAGCCGCGATTGAGAGCCGCCCACTGCCGACGTTTAAGACCTTTGATTTGCGCCGGCTTCATGCCGGCGTCTCGCGCTTCAACGGCCGGTTTTCTATTAAACGGATGCGCCCCGGCCAGCAACTCGTAAGTGATACAGGCGAGGGCGTAGATATCATCGCGCGCGTCCGGTTCCTGGCCCTCCAGCATCTCGCAACTCGCGTACGCCGGTGTTAATGCGCTGATAGACTCTTGTTCATCTGTGCCGGGTTTCTTCTCCTCGCCTTGTTTCAATGCTCTGGCAATTCCGAAGTCAAGCACCTTCACTACGTTATCTTGTGTGTGAAAAACATTGCCCGGCTTTAGGTCGGAATGAATTATTTGCTTCTTGTGGGCATAAGCCAGCGCCTGCACAATGCCCTCAATGAAAGGCAGTGCCTTACGTACCGGCATGCCTTGTGGTTGAGCATTTTTCACAACACTGTCCAATGTTGTGCCTATGAGCTGCTCCATGGTCATGTAGATGGTGTTTCCGTCGCGGTCGAAGTCGTAGACCGTAATAATGTTGGGGTGTGCCAGGCTTTGGGCTTTTTGCGTTTCCCGTTGCAGTACCTTAAAGGCAGCCGCGTGAGCTTTGAATTCTTCACCTAGGACTTTAATGGCGATGTACGGATTCTCGTCGTGGGCTTCTTCTTTGCGGATGTCGCGTGCTTTGTAAACTACGCCCATTCCACCAGTGCCGAGCACCTCCTCGAGTACGAATCGCTCTTTAATGACAGATCCGGGTTTTAATGATCGTTGGCGACTGGTATCGACCGTTTTCCGCTGTGGGGTGACAACTGTCGCGGAGTCGGCGATTACCGTTTTAGCGTCGCGCGAGGATGGTGGTGGCGACGAGGTCTCGGAAATCGATTCAGGGTTTACGATTCGCGTCGGCGCATCTGCCCGGTGTCTATGGCTGTCCACAGCTGCATCGATTTCCCCTGATATGATACGGGTCGGTGCTTCTGGTTCGAATTTCTTTGCATCCGGCGACGGTCCGAAGTGGACAACAGTCTTGGCCATGTGGCTGTCGGTAGTGGCATCGTCAGTATTTTGAAGGCGCAATGACAGTAGCCGGAATACGTGATCCGGCAAGGTGTGTTCGTTGTGGAACTGTTGGAGTTCGGTGATCAATCCGGTAATGGATACGGAAGATTCTGATAATCGGGCATCAAGAGCACGTACCAGTGCCTCAAGGGGTAGATTACCGTCGCCGAAGGCCTCGAGCTCTGAAGAGAAAGTCGTCATATGTTTGTGAGCGCAGTGGGTCGCTACCGAATCGATCGAGTCGAGCTTATTTCAAAATTGCCGCGCTTGCCGATAAAACGTGAGAACTCGTATGAAATCGACATTGGCGCCCGCTTAACCGCGGCCGTTAGTGATTACGCTTCAGCGAGTTGCACAGCGACAAGCGTAATATTATCTCGGCCTTCACGCTGCAGAGCCAGCTCTTGCAGGTCCGCCACGATGGATTCCGGTTTACCGGCAGCGATGATATTCGCCATCTCATCTTCGGAAACCTCTTTGTAAAGCCCGTCACTACATAACAAAAATGCGTCCCCTTGCTGCATGTTCTCGATACGAATATCCACGCCTAATTCATCTTCTGCACCGACAGCCCGCGTCAATGTATCGGCGGCGGAGCTAGTGTCTGAATATTCGGACGAATCAATTCCACTGTCGAGGAATTCTTGCATGAGAGTATGGTCGTGGGTGATTGCCGTAAAACAACCTTGGCGCAATCGATAAATTCTACTGTCGCCTACCCAGAGGCACGCGCACTGATCGGCAAACCCCAGCAATACCGCTACCGTGCTGCCTACGATTTGATGTTGGTAATTCTCGGCGGAGGCCTGGCGTAAACGCCGATTCGCATTATTTAGTTCAACGATAGTGGACTGAACGAACTCGTCGAGATTTGTCGTTGGAAGTACATGGCTTAGCTGTTGGACAATCGTTTTACTGGCTTCTTCCCCGGCCTCGTGGCCACCCATGCCGTCGGCCACAGCCCACAATCCTAGTTCCGGCAGATCCAGGCACGCGTCCTGATTAATTTCGCGGACTCTACCGACGTGGGTACTCGATGCCGATTGCCAAACTAACAGGTTCCCTCGGTTCACGGTATCGTATCTGTGTTGTGTGGTTCATTCGAGGTCGCGGGGCCGACCAAAACTTGCCGGTTATTCCAACCCCACCGACTCCAGTCGCCGTCCAGCAATGCGGCAAAGCCGGAGGCGGCCGGTAGCTCGGCTGAAATTAATACGCAGGGCCGGACGTGTTCGGATCCGCGGGTCCACCACAAGCTCAATCGCGATATTTTATCCAGGAGTAGCTGCCGCGCTAGATATAGACTGCTTCGATTAAACTGATCGGGGGGTTCTACTTCCATAATCCAGTGGTCCGCCGACGCACTGATAGCGCCGCCGATATCCGATGGCTGTGATCCTTGGTTATGTTGGTTCGTCGGGGGAGGCTGGAGTGCTGCCACATTTTCGTTAAAGTCGACATTTTCAGGATTATTCTCAAGTACCGATAAGGCCACTCGCTCCAGGTCCGAAAACCATTCATCATCCCCTTGCGCAAGTATAAATAGCTGAGCGTTTCCAGCGATGGGTGCCGCCAAGGTAAGTGGATAGTACCGGCCGATCTTGTCGACACTTGGCAGCATGAGGCCGGCCCAGGCTTGATCTCCGCATATGCCTTCGGACACCCCAAACCGCCAAATAGGACTGGTTAGATACGCATCCAGCCAGTTATTTCCGAGCTGTGACTGGCTCGAACCGATTCCACTCTGCAGCCATTGATCCCAGCGGTCGATGAAAGAGCGTGGGAGGTGCTGCGTTATAAAGTCCCCGTTTGTGGGCGCTTTTCCGAAATAGCCCACACAGGTGTGATCTTGCGTCGGGTCAAAGGGCATCCGGGCATTGGAACTTATGCAATTCAACGCTTGAGAATGGATTATTGACGCTGCCGGCGCGCAATTGATATCGCGCCTCTAAGCCCGCCGCCGATAGTGTGATAATGATTTTATCCGCACCTTTGAGGCGGTCCACAGTCGATTCATCGAGCAACTCAAACCAAGCCCAAGGGCCACGCTTTATCACGCTGGTGCTGCTCGCACCAATCCGGTCAAAAGTCACTCTCACCTCCGCGGTGTCGTTCGGCCCGGGCCACTCCATCGCTATTTCACGTTGAGGTCCGTGTCGGTAAGCCGTCTGTTGTCCGTGCAGATCCAGCAGAATACTGCTCACATTTGGAGCGAGGTATAACGGTTTAAGGTGAAACCGGACTTTTGGTTGTTGCCCGCCTTCCTGAAAAAACATGCCCTTTACAATGGCGGCGCGTTTCAATTGTGCGATCGTCTCCGGCTCTAGGCCGAGATTCCGATGGTCGCGCTCCCGCATCGTCCAACGCGCCGAATCGACAAATGGTGCCAAGTATCCCTGGATAAATTCGTCGATTGCGCCGCCTTCGCCAAAAAATCTACCGAAGTCCGAAAACGTAACGACTTCTCGTGAATCGCGTCGTAATGGATATCGATCGAGGAGGCTGGCTTGACATTGGCTGAGCACCGTGGACTGCCACAGGGAATTTAGGTGTTGGCGCGCGCTCATAAGGATCATTCCCCAGCTCTCGAGCGTGGCAAATTCGACCAGATTTTGCACCGGTTCCGGCGATCTGTTTGCTTCATTGCGCAGTTTTTGAATAACGTCTGACTCGTCTTTGCCCTCCATTCGTGTTCTTGCTTCGACAAAAGCTCTTTCTTGTGGGTCAGATGCCTCGGCGATGTCTCGAACATATCCGCGCAATTCTCGAAGCTGTTTCACGAGTTCCGCCAAGGGTGAAGGCTCGTCGTCGCTACTGCGAAGCAGCTTATGGACTTGCGCAAATTCGTCCTGAACCGGATTCCCGTCTCCCGCTACGAATTCGCTGACTGCATCGAATTGCTCAAGTACTCCAGCTAACCGCGGTCGCTCAAGCTGAGTGTGATAGGTTATTGCCTTGGTGAGTTCCTCCAGTGGTGACCCTGGGCTGGATAAGACCTCAAGGACATTGGCCGCGTCGCTGAGGCTTTTGAACGGACGGAGTTGAACACCGGCAAGATACCGGTTCCATCGGTCGATGTAATTGGAGTAATACCGTCGTTCTACGTCGCGTAGTATTTGTTCAGGATCCGCCTTGTCGAGCTCACGTTCTTTCCCTTCACAAAGTCGGCGTAACTCCTCAATCGCATCTTCGGTTGCCGCTCGACCATCTTTTTTAATTACTTCATGGTAACCGTCGTAGGTATAGAACCCCGGCACCGACCGTGCTCGTCTTGCGCCATCCAACGACTGAAGCACGTCCTTCGCTTCACGACCCAAACTCGCGACGGAAAACGCTTTGATGTTCGCGGCGTCTGCTAATTGTTCGAGTCGAACGTATACTTGCTCGGGAAGTGCCATACCACAGATAAGACCGCGAGCCCGCGCCATCAGTCCTTCGTCCAGATGCTGCGGTGCTATTGTCCCCGATAGAAGTGCATCCAGATGAGCGGTCAGTTGGCGTCGTTCCTCAGGCGCTCCCGGAAGATGTTGCTGCCAATCCCGCGTAACCCATGACCGAAATCGCTTCTTATTAAAGGTGTCGGGCTCACCGAGCATTAAATAGATGTTGAGCGATTTGTACATATCGAGAATCTCGCCAACATTATTTTGTTCGTCCGCCGCTAGACGAATACTGCGTTCCAATCGTTGTTTTACGTGGGACACCAATATCCGATCCAAGGAGCGTTTGTACGCTTCGTTGGAGGCACTTCTTAAGTTGAACCCCTGGTACAGACCCATGCCCATTAGGCCAGGCGCATCATCGCCATAGACCGTCGCCACATCTCTAGCGCTCTGTAGCGCCGGCAACATTTCCTCAACGCCGGGCCGCCTACCCAGGTTTGCCGCGATGGCTTGAAAATTCTCGATTCGGGTATCCAATTTGCCGAGGCGAAGTTCGCTTCGAGTAAAGCTAACAGACCAGGCAAAAATAACCCCAACCGTAATGGCTATAACGCCGGCGTATGCGCCTCGTTGAATCCATAAGCGTAGCCGCTCGTGGCGGATATTCCCGGACGATAGCTCCTCTTCGGGGAAAATTACGTTACGGAGCAACCGGTTTATAAAAAATGAACGCGGCCGTCCTGTGAATCCGGAGGACGATTGCGGGCTGAGCCCAAAGGTGGCGGTGAGGCTACCCATGATTCGATCCAGGGGACTTCCTTCTTGTGTGCCGCTAGTGAAATAGACGCCCCTGAGCCAAGTTGGCTGCTCATACTGGCTGTGACGGAATGTTCGTTGCAGGAAATCGTTCAGCAGCGGCTTTAAGTTCGCCACCTGCTGCGGAAAACGATAAATCATATCGCGCCGATTCTGGTCGCGTTCTTGGTGGAGGCGGCTAAAAATTCTGCTATTTAGTCTTGTCAGCAGCGCATCGAACTCGCCACCAAACAAATGCACTACTTCGCCAACTTGCCGGGCGTCGCCTTCCGGAAATGTGATTCCCCAAACTTGCTCGCGTTCCTCTTTCGTTAGGTCGTCGAAATACTCGGAAAATCCAGCCACCAAGTCGGACTTGGTGAATAACATATACACAGGGATGCGCGTGCCCAGTCGCGTATACAACTCCTGCACGCGCTGACGGATGGCTTTCGTATGCAGCTCGAGCTCCTGGTCAGTCTGCGTTTGCAGATCGCTCAAGCTGACGCTAATAATGATCCCATTAAGCGGCCGCCGCGGCCGGTGTTTCGATAATAAATCGAGGAATCCAAGCCAAGTACGACTATCGGATTCCATGTGGCTGTCCTGGGTGGTATAGCGTCCAGCTGTGTCCAGCAGCACCGCTTCGTTGGTAAACCACCAATCGCAATTACGGGTTCCTCCGACGCCGCCGATTTTCTTTTCCATGTCATATGCGGCGAGCGGAAACTCAAGCCCAGAGTTTTCCAGCAACGTAGTCTTACCAGATCCGGGCGGGCCGATAATCATGTACCACGGCAAATTATAGAGATACTGTTTGCCGAATTTCCCGCGGAAATTCGTTTGCTTGAGTCGCGCTAGAGCGGCTTCGAAGCGCTCTGACAGTGCGCTCACTTCCTCCACCGACGCATCGGACATCGACGCCTGGCCGGATAAAGGCGACTCATGCGGCGTAGTAACTAACTGATCGATCATTTGTGCGTTGGCTTTGTTTGCTTTCCAACGCAGGCGCAGATTGTTGACTCCCCAGAGCACCGCAATGACCAGGCCGGCCAGCAGTCGATTAAATTCCGGCGCTAGCGGCCGCGAATTACCGATCCCAAGGTAGGGACCGCCGAACCAGATTAAGATCATCAGCGCAATGATACCGAGCGCGCCGATGATCCAGCGCTGAGTCAGAAATCGGAACAGACGTTTCATATCTTTAAGATCTACAAGCTCGCGTCACGGCCCTGCGGGTCGACCACGGCTGGACTCTTCCGATCAATTTCCAGCCGGAGCGTTCGTTGGATCCACGCGACCCATCGCTTCCAGCGCTTGCTGGGTGGGTGCCGCGGATCGCTCTAGCACGACACTAAATCCCAAAAACACCGCGAGCAATAATGCCCCCGAGACTGAGAATACGACCCAAAGCGGAACATAGCGGCGCAACCCCCCGCGTTTGCCGCCTGTACCCATCCACCGTGGCGATAGTTCTTGGTTCGGATCCCGGCGCCGTCGCAACCGCTCAAAAACTTGTCTTTGCACTTCACCGAGTTGTTCGTCTCCGCGCTGAACGACGCGGTATTGGCCTTTGAATCCAAGGCTGATGCAGATATACATTAACTCGAGCAGATCCATATTAGCATTCGGGTCGCGCAATAACTGATTCAGCACGGCGAAGAAACGTTCACCGCCCCAAGTTTCGTTGTGAAGCGTGCTCAGTAAACTTCGCGAACTCCATGCACTCGCACTTCCCCACACGGTATTGAGGACCATTTCATCCAACAACGCACAAAGAATATAACGGGCCGTGGATGTGATTTGCGGATCTATACTGTTTGCTTGGGCCTGGCTCTCAAAGCTTCGGATTTCGCTTAATACCCGTTGTTGTAGACCGCCCACATCGTCGTGGGTGATGGTGTTGCCTAATTGGCTGGCGAGAATGAGTAGTGGGTTCGCGGCAGCTACTAAGGGATTAACTCCGACGCTGGCAAAAGCTTGCTCCGGATTGCCGATAAATGCGGGCTGATTCAGCGGCGGTATCGGCGATACCGGGGGTGTGGGTGGAGCCGGTGCAATTTCCAGCGGTTTTGGGCCGCGTCCACCCGGGCTCGGAACAATAATCGTACGGTCGTCGCCGCCAGGATAGCCCGATGATTTGTCGTCGGCCACGGCAACTAATCTCTGATTGCCCAGAGCTCGAGTTGAAGGCCCGGAAATTGGTCGGAAACCTGGACACCAAGCGCCGCCGATGTTTCAAGTTTCGCCCAGTATTCGTTCTTGCGGTCAAGTTCGAAGTAAGTGTGCCCGGCGTGATAGGGAATTTCGCGTGGTGCGACCGGTAGTAACCTTAAGCCAATGCCGGGGATCGCGGCATTGACCAATTGTCGAATATGTTCGACCGGGCCGATTTTGACTTGGGTCGGAAACTGTTTTTGCAGCAGTTCCGCGCGTACGTCCGCGTTGACCGCCAGCACAAAGTGCGCTTGCGTAACAAGACTTCGATCGCTAATTCGTGCCACTCGGACGCCGTATTTATGTTCTTCCAGCGGCAGCTCGATAGCTCGTTGCTCTAATACCGTGCTCAACGAGCGCCGTAGCTGATCCGTGACTAACTTAAATGTATCCTCGAGATTATCGTGTCGATATTCCGCGTACTCGATAGGGCGTTTCTCCTCACGGGTGAAGGTGGACAGCTCTCCGGCTATCTGTATGAGCGTCTGGTACAAATGTTCAGGATGTATACCTCGTTGCTTGCTGAAATGGACAATAAGAGGCTCGAATCGATTGACAACTTGTAGTAACAAGAAATCAGCTATTTCGGATACGCCGCCACGCGCCGCATGTGTCACCCTCGTTGCCAAAGCCTCGGACCGTTGCCGCAGCAACCCCTGGAGTTCCGTGATAAATGCACGTAACGCTGGAGCGGTGGAACAGTCGATGTACGACGGCAGATACGACTCGTTCAAGATAATGCCCTGATCGGGACGAACCTCACGGATTCGTGCCACGCCTAACGATGCGAACCCGTCACGGTCTTCTGTCTCTCGCGCCAGGTGTAGTCGCGGTTGCCCTACGTATAACGTGGCCGACACGTTGCGATTCGCATTGCTATCGTTGATATCCACCTCACGCGGTGCGTATCGGGCCATTGGGTCAGTGCCCGGTGGGACGTCGGTTTCAGCGGAACCGGGACGGCGCATAGGCATGACCAAAAAAATCTCTTCGTCTTGCAAATCCTCTGTGGCTGTAATCGGAATCGGCGCCTCAGCGTCGCCGGGAAACTTAAACGGTGTGCCGTCGGGGAAAATCCCTTCACATGAGGCCAACGAGAAACTCCCAAGAGCCAGTGTTTCCTGGTCAATTTCGAGGGTCTTTATTCCCCACCCGGCTGCTTGCAGGGGTCGGCATCTCGCGTCTACAAGATTCTCTATATAGCGGTCGTGCTGTTGAAAATGATGCGGTCTAAGGAACAGCCCCTCGGACCAAATGACCTTATTATGATGCCATGACATCGCTATTTATCCGGCAAGGGTTATTGGCGCGATGTTATGACAATTGATGATCTGCGAACTTGAATCGATATGCGATTAGACCTGCGAGATCTTACTTGAACGGTTCTTGCCCATTCGGCGTCTTCGATTTGGCGGAACGCCGCAACAACACCTATGTGCCGGGTATTCTTATCTAAATCCTGACGGATCAAGCGCTCCTCGTTGGGTGCCAGTTCGTATTCTTCTCGGGCGATCAAATCACCGCCCAGTGTCTCGGATTCGTTATCGAATAGCTCAAAAAAATCCGCGGTGACAAAGGCGTCGTTCGAGGCGAGTTCATAGATGCGCACAACCACCGGAAACGCCCGCCCGCTGGCATCGGCATTGACATCCGACGATGCGACAAGTAGCGCATTCATCTTTGAAGGTGCGATTTGGCACCCGCCCATGACTAACATTGCAATGAGGCATACCAGAAGGCCGGGTAGACCTAGATTCGAGTTTTTCGGCTTCATGACAATGACACCTTTATCGTGAGTGGGGCGAAAGAACGCGGCCATCGTCGATACGAGCTCCATCCATAGTAACAGCCATCTATCTCAAAACTTCTTGCTTAACGCCGCGAGTTGCTGATCGTACGCGTCCGCGAATTCTTTACCGAACAAATGCAAGAAGTCGTTTTCCGCGTCGGCAGCGACTTGATTATATGCTTTCTTAAACAATTTCCAATACTTGGCTTCTTTGCTGCCTGGTAGCAAGTTTTCCAAAACCGAACTCTCCTCGGTCTTCTTCTCGACAGCATCCGGGTCGAGGTGGGCGACAAGTGCATTAAGCACTCCGCGAAAACCGGCTAGGACAGCCAGCTGGTGAGCTAGCAAGTCGCTAATGGCCTCATGGGTCGCGTCGACCGGAGGTAGATATCCTCTGCCAGACTCCGGGAGCAGGAGTTTTGAGATCGCGTCATGTGCATCCAGTGAAAATTTGATCGGGTTGTTCTCAACCGGGCGAACCTGGGTCCGGTCGAGGCGAAACTCGCCCTTTATGTTAGAGCGACTCGTCAATAGCTGCATTAGTCCCTCGGTCATTTCGCGGACCAACTGGCCGCCTAGGTCGAGAATCCGCGCGGCGTCGTCGGCCTGGATATTGGTATGTGCGAGTCCGGCTCCCGCTAAGAATGCTTGCACCGCAGAATTCTCACCCGTCACGGCTTGGCCGGCCGGCAAATGGGAGGCCGGCTTATTTCCGAGGGTTCCAGACATCGCCGGCTGCGCAAGCGAATTCGAGGTTGAATCAACGGGCGCGACACGGGCGTCAGCACGGCGATCCGTAGCGTCGATTGCCGGGCTCTCGGCAACCGGGTCAGGGGGGCGGAACCATTGCTGCTCCGGTGCTGCATGGTCTCCTGGGTAGCCGAGCCCATTTTGCTCGCTCCGTGGACTTGTGTCGACTGGGGAAAGAAAATCGAAGTCTGCAGGGATCAAGGCGTCCGAATTCGCGAATCCCTCCGGCTCCACAGGCTCCGGAACCGGCGGATGTGGCGGTGCATTTTGATTTTCCCAAAAGTCATCAGGAATTTCCGCGGGCCGTTGGACTGGCACCTGGTCGGCTTGGGCACCGGTGCGGGACAATGGCGTCGGTTCGCTTGGCACGACTCCAGCCACAGGGTCTGCGGTTGCCGGGTCGGTTATCGAAATACGGCACTCGTATTCGCCGATAGATAGCACGTCGCCGTCGTGAAGTTGTGGTCGGCGAGACGGGCCCACGGGATCCAACGAGTGGTTCAGGAAAGTGCCATTGGTACTGGTGTCGGAAAGGTAGTAGGCACCGTTCTCAAAGTGTATGAGCGCATGTTGATGGGAAATGATGCGATCCGGGTCTGGAAGCAAGAAATCGTTTTTTGGGCCGCGTCCTATGGTGAATGATTGTTCGCCAAATTCCGTGGATAGGCCCGTTTCGGGGCGGACGCCGCGGTAGTGCGTGACGCTAACGGTTAATTTCACGGTTCCGCTGGTAATGGGGGCATTTGCTAATCATTTATAATCAGAACGGACAATACCCGACAACCGGTCGGCGTGACTGTAGTACCGATCACGGCCACACTTTAGCCTACCATGAGATTTCCCCCATGAAAATGTATAGAAAGGGACATCGACACGGGAACCTCTATAAAAAATAGCCGCGGGTTGCTGGGAGATCAGAATAGGGCGCAATAATTAAGGACGACAGCGCGGTGGGAGTGGTACGACCAATTAGGAACTCGAATCGAGAGCGAAGCAGGATGCCAGAGCCGACGTCTCCACGGATGGCGGAGG
>JAOTWM010000510.1 GCA_029862885.1 Gammaproteobacteria bacterium | reverse complement strand
CAATTCTTCAGTGGATATCAATGAACATATCGACGTGTCTTTGAGCAGGATGATCACCATGTTCAGCAACGGCGGCAAAATAACGCGCATTGCCTGTGGCAAAATGATATACCGGAAGGTCTTTACCGGTGTCATACCGACGGCCAGAGCCGCTTCCCTTTGCCCCTTGTGGATAGCCTCGATGCCCGCTCGAAACACTTCGGCAATATACCCTGCGGCGCTCATTCCAAGCCCGATCGCCCCGGCAGCGAACGCATCGAAGACGATACCAAGCGGCACGAGTCCGAAATACAGTAGAAATAATATGGCTAACGCGGGAACGCCGCGTGCAACTTCAATATAGCCCGTGGAAAATGCTCTGATCGCCCGGAGCGGACTGAGCTTGCCCAATGCAAGCAACAACCCGAGTACAACGGCGATGGCGAACGCGACGATGGTCAGCTCAATGGTGACCCAAATAGCGGCATAAATTTGTGGTCCCCAGTCCGCCCAATTCTCGGCGTAGACCGCCAGAAATTCTTTGAAGCTACTCATTGCCACGCCCTTTGTCGGCGTTCAAAACGCTCAACCAATCGCGCCAGAGGAAAACTCAGACAAAAATAAAGTAACGCGGCAAGAATGTAGACGAACGTGGTTTGGAACGTGGACGTCACCAGATTACGGGCCCAAAACATGATCTCGGGCGCAGCAATGGCTGAAACTACGGCGGTATCCTTTAATAACGCAATCGCATAGTTACCGAGCGGCGGTAAAGTAATACGCCACGTCTGCGGCAGCATGATGTAGCGCAGGCTCATCCACGGTGTCATACCTACAGCCAACGCAGCTTCTCTTTGGCCGTGATGAATCGCGTTTAGTCCTGCACGAAATATTTCACAGAGGACCGCGCCGCCGTTGAGTCCCAACCCAATTACCGCCGCCGGAAACGGATCGATGCTCAGACCCAGATACGGCAAGCTGAAATAAATAATAAACACCTGCGCGAGAACTGGGGTATTACGGAAAACCTCGACATACGCAGCGATAATCCAGTTTAACGGTGTGATGCCGAGTAACCGGATCAATGCCAGCAATAACCCTAAGACGATTGCGACCAGCAGTGACGCCAGAGTAATCGCGACGGTGGTGCCCGCTCCCAGCAGCAGCGGGCCACCGAGATCAATTAGTTGTTGGAAGAATGCTCCCATATCCGCACGCGGTATTAATGCTCTACGATTTGACGTAGAAATCCGCGTAATCGTTCATGCTCCGGATTATCGATCACCCGATCCGGCGGGCCTTCCTCTACCACGATGCCGTCGTGCAAAAAGATCACGCGATCGGCCACCTCCCGCGCGAAGCGGATCTCATGGGTTACCAACACCATCGAACGGCCTTCGTTGGCGAGTTCATGAATCACGTTCAATACTTCGCCGATCAATTCCGGATCAAGCGCCGACGTAGGCTCATCAAACAGCATAAGCTTCGGCTGCTGCGCGAGCGCACGCGCAATAGCAACCCGTTGCTGCTGTCCACCGGATAAGCGCTCCGGGTATTCATCGACTTTATGAGACATGTGAACTTTCTCCAGCATCGCATCGGCAAGCTCGTTGGCCTCGCGTTTATCCATGCCTCGGACTTTCATCGGACCAATCGCCACGTTGTCCCGCGCCGAAAGATGCGGCCAAAGATAAAAACCCTGAAATACCATGCCGACATGGGCGCGCTGGGTGGCCAATTCCTTTTCACTCATTCGCACATATTTATCGCCGGACTTTTTTTCTCCAAATAATTCACCGTCGAGAAACACATGGCCAGCGGAGGGAGTTTCCATAAAGTTGATACAGCGCAGCATGGTCGACTTACCGCACCCGCTGGGACCAATGATTGCGGTCTTATGGCCGCGGTCCAGAGTCATATTGACGCCGGTCAACACCTCAAGATCACCGAAGCGTTTATGCAAATCTTCAACTCGCAATAACACGTTATTCATCGGTGACCTCGATTTCGGGTAACAGTCTGTATCAACGGCAATGCGGACCGTCCTGCAACCTCGGGGCCGCAGGACATGTCCTGTTACCGAGCGTAATAGCCGATCAACCTTTGCAATTATCCGGCAATGTGGGTTGCTTCCAGTCTGCCGGACGATCGACACCGGCACGCTGATTGATCTCACCCGGATCAAACCACGATGGGTCGCCAAGTCCGTATTTACTGGCCGTATCGCGGTTTTTACAAGTCGCCCAAATTTCCGCAATTTTCTCGTTGACCGCTTTGAGCAACTCCGGCGCGTCCTGGCTCAGTCCAAATACCACGTTATATTTTCCCGTCAACAACGAGTACTTTTTGTCGAAGGCCTGTTGAACGGGTAGAGCGTGTATATCCCAATCGGGGTTCTTTGAAATTGCGAACTGGACCAACGGCGGATCGGCAAACAACGCCTCAATACGCCCCGCCAATAGATCCCGTATCGCCGCGTCACTGGTGTCGTAGAGCTTTAGCTTTGCGCCTTCGATAGCTTTGAGTTGATCGATCCAGCCGAACCCTTGAATGGTTGCGATCGTGCGGCCCTCGAGCTCCTTAATCGACGTCCAGTTAGTCGATTTCTTTTGCGTGATATTGGCGCCACCGTAATAGATGGGATCGGATATGTTAATCACTTTGATGCGTTGGTCGTTCCATCCCATCATGCCATGCATAATGTCTACTCGCCGGGTCTTGACCGATTGAATTTCAGCGGCCCACTCCATGAGATTCGGTTTTACCTTGAGGCCCAGCTCATCGGCGATCAAGTGCATTAGTTCGCCGTCGAGCCCTATCAGGCGACCGTCCTGGAACCCGGTTCCGGGCATGTCGCCGTTGAACGCAACATTCAGCGTACCGTCTTCAATTAGTTCCAACCCAGCGGCATTCGCAGTACTCGTGGTACTTGCCAATGCAATCGCCATAGCGACACCGGTCAGGGCGCGACCGAGACCAAGCTTTTCGAGAGTTTCGTACATGGCTTTCCTCCAATGTGGTGCTTTTGCTGCCGTCTGATTACGACAGTTATGACCACTTTAACGATTGCATTCACATCATTCTTGAATATATCAGTCATATCAGAGAATATTAGCGCCAACATGAACACGAATTCGACCGCTTCTCCGAATCCTCGTAATCGCTCCGGCAACACGCCGGAAATCGATCCGGACATCAGAGTCGCCTTTATTCTGTCACCCCGATTCACCATTATCGCGTTTGCGAGCTTTGTCGATTGTTTACGCCATGCCGCAGACGAGGCCGACCAAAGTAGACAGATATATTGCAGCTGGAGCGTTGTCGCACCAAACCTTGAGCCGATCGAGGCAAGTTGCGGAATTCAGGTGATTCCGCAACAGACATTTCCCGATCCCACGATATTCGATTACATCGTTATCGTAGGAGGCCTGTTACCAGTGTGCTTGGAGGTACCTGAAGTCACGTATGATTATCTGCGCGCAGCGCGTGCCTGTAATGTATCAGTTGTCGGGTTGTGTACCGGAAGTTTTATCCTTGCAAAAGCGGGCTTGCTCGACGGACGCAAATGCGCCGTGCATTTCGAGCACCGGCAACAGTTGGTTGACTTATTTCCCGGAGTAATTCCGGTTACCGATCGAGTATATTTTAATGATCGCGGTATTATCACGTGTCCGGGCGGCACGGCACCGTTGGATTTAGCATTCACGCTAATCGAAGAACACTGTGGCAAAGCGCGTGCCGTAAAGGGCATTACCTCGTTGCTCGTTGATAAGCACCGCGCCGTCCACCATATG
>JAOTWM010000142.1 GCA_029862885.1 Gammaproteobacteria bacterium | reverse complement strand
GATGGCGAGTCCGTCGTAATCGCGGGCATTGTCGATTCCGACAGCCGTCATCGAGCGATTATCAGTCAGGCACAACAGGCGTTTGTCGAACTCTCATTAGAGGATGATTTAGAAGTCGTGCCGACGCTGGCGTCACCGGTGCTACAAATTACCGTGAATTCGGATTCTGTGGAGGTAAAGGGGACATTAGCTGATGATGCGGCGCGTCAACAAGTCATCGCGGCGATTGAGGGTCATTATCCGACCCGGCCGGTAACCGCTTCGATGGAAGCTCAAGATGACATTGCCGCGGCGGATTGGTTAACGCCGTTGTTAGAATTGTTACCAAAGTTGGATATGGTCGAGCCCTTGGTCGTGGATGCCAATGAGGAGAACATTAAGTTTTCTGGAATTGTAGAAAACGACCTTGTGTACAGAAAGCTAGACGCCATAATCCCCGGCGCGATTGGCGACGTTAATATTAAGAACCGGATTAAGATTGCCCCAGCGAAACGCATTGCGCGGATTCACTTTGAATCGACAGTCGACGGCATCGTGTTGCGCGGCGAATTGGCGACGTCGGAGGCGATAGATTCGATTGAGCGCCTGTTGCGGGAGCGCATGCCCGGGGCGATGATCGATAATAAAATTCGTGTTGTCGAGGGAGTCGCGGACATTGCGACGCCAGAAAACTTTGCGCAACTGCCAGTAACGCTGAGATACATCGAGGAACTTGTAATCGATTATTTTTCAAATCAGTTAGTTATTGGCGGAATGGTGACGACCGCATTAGAGCAGGAGCGAGTTGAAGCAGACGTAGAATCTTTATTTCCGAAATCCCATATCCATTCTCGCGTTTGGTTGGCAGGCGCCGGTGATCGCGCTCGGCTTAGCTATAGACTGAGTTCGGAGTCGGTATCAGTACGCGGCGTGCTGGCGAACCGCCGAGATGTGAACGAAGCGCTGACCGTGCTGGCCGCGTTTTATACGCGCGAGCAGATCGATACGTCGCTGCGGGTCGACGATTCACTGCGGCGACCCGCATGGTTATCTCCCACGCTCACGGCATTGCCGTTGTTATTCGGGTTGCCGCGAGCGAGCCTGGAGGTCAGTGCCGATGGCGCAATAGTGACTGGTGATGTGATCGACACGGGGCGCAAATCGGCGCTGATGAGACGGCTTACGGAAGTGTTTGGATCATTTCCCCTTGAGTCTCAATTGACGGTGGCGAAACTGTTGACCCCCCCGGTGATCGTGCTAACCATCGGCGCTGACGAGATCACAGCTGAAGGTCGGGTGCCGCAAATTTCCGTGGATCTCATGACCGCGGAGCTGCCAGAGTTGTTTCCAACCAAGACCGTAGTGCTCGAATTTGAAATCGGGGACAGTATAGCGATCCCTGGCGCTCTGCCTGGAATTATCGATCTATTGTCCGTTTTGGATGCGGACGCTCGAGTGACGGTGCGATTGGGAACCCAGGGAATTTCGATAGAAGGCGCATTGCCCACCGCGGCCATGCGCGACGCGCTCATTGCAAATAGCGGGCCGGGCTATTTCAACGTGCCTGTGCAGCACCGCTTGACGTTGTTACCACCGGTGCCGATGCAGGCTCGGATCACGATCGCGGCTGATGCGGTGCAGATACGCGGGGTCGTGGCATCAGAATCGGAGCGTGATGGCTTGATCGCGGCTGCGCGGGCGGGATTCAGTGGACGCGATGTGAATACGAATATACGTATTGGACGACGCACCGATATTCCAGATTGGCGCGACCCAATGCTTGCCTTGATCCGGAGCTTAAAATCGATACAAGTCGGGGAGCTTACAGTGGATCAGGGCGGCGCCCGCTTGGACGGGTCGGTGGCTACCGCCGCGGCGCAGCAAGCGGTTCAAGCCGCGGTGCGTATGGCGGCGGAGCAGGGACTTGAAATTGTGCATGCAATTGAAGTCGGCCGGCGTCCGGCGTCCGCATTCGCGGCCGCGCTAGCGAGTCTTAATATTGGCTCAATTGAATTTCGGATCAACAGTGCCGCGCTTACGGACACCAGTCGGAGAGAGGTACGGCAGGTCGCCGAATTGCTAGCGCAATTTCCGGGAGTTACGGTGGAAATTGGCGGGCATACCGATGCCAGTGGCAGTGATGCTTCGAATCTAAAACTTAGCGAACGGCGTGCGCAATCGGTGCAACGCTATTTAGTTGATAGCGGCGTAGACCCGCAACGGTTGCGCGCCAAAGGTTATGGTGAAGCCCGGCCCATTGCCGATAATGACAGCAGCGCGGGGAAGGCGCGAAATCGGCGAATTGAATTCAACGTGTTGGAGAGTATCGAATAAATGTTGTACTTGGCGATTGAGATATTTGTAAGTCTAATGGCTGCCGCGTTACTGGGTGGGATTGTGGGGTGGATTCTGCGCGGCCGATATAACGCGCGCGCCGGGGCGCGGCTCCAACGATCGGCAAGAGCGCCACGGCGCGCCGTGGTTGAAGCTGAACCAATAAGTAACACGATGGCGCTGGATGACGATACCGCGCCCATGGCTACGGTCCACGACGACCTGAAAAAGATTCATGGTATCGACCACAAACTTGAAAGAGCCTTGAACGAACTTGGGATTACAAGCTATGAACAAATCACGCGCTTAAAGGAAGATGATATCGAGCGGCTGGCCAAGGCAATCGGCAGTTTTCCGGATCGCATTCACCGCGACGATTGGATCGGTGGCGCCCGGCGTGAGTACATGGTGAAATATCGGCACTCGATACGGTTCAACTGACCTGTTGAGCCAACGAATTATCCGGCAGCGCATCGCGCAAATACAATCCGGTATAGGAGTTGGCGGCAGCCGCAATTTCTTCCGGGGTGCCAGTGACGATGACCGTTCCGCCACGTTCGCCACCTTCGGGACCGAGGTCAATGACCCAATCGGCGGTTTTTACCACATCGAGATTGTGTTCGATAATGATTACAGTATTACCGTGATCGCGAATCCGATGCAGCACAGAAAGCAACTGGTTGATGTCGTGAAAATGTAAGCCGGTCGTTGGCTCATCCAATACATAGAGGGTTTTGCCGGTGTCGCGTTTCGACAATTCGCGCGACAGTTTTATACGTTGGGCTTCGCCACCCGAGAGTGTAGTTGCGCTTTGGCCGAGTTGGACGTATCCCAATCCCACATCCAATAACGTGTCGAGCTTGCGTTTAACGACCGGGACTGCCTTGAAAAACTCGGCAGCCTCTTCAATGGTCATATGCAGGACCTCGCTGATATTTTTGCCGCGGTAGCGGATATCCAAAGTTTCGCGATTGTATCGAGCTTCCTTACATATATCGCACGGTACGTAAATATCCGGAAGAAAATGCATTTCCACTTTCACCAAGCCATCGCCTTGACAGGCCTCGCAGCGGCCACCACGCACATTGAAGGAAAATCGACCGGGTTTATAGCCTCGGGCACGGGATTCGGGCGTTCCGCTGAACAGTTCGCGAATCGGTGTAAATAAGCCCGTATACGTGGCCGGGTTGGAACGTGGCGTTCGTCCGATCGGGCTTTGGTCTACGGCAATGATTTTATCCAAGTGCTCAAGGCCATCAATGGTGTCGAACGGTGCCGGACTATGCTTGGACCGGTAGAGGCGCTGCGCTACAGCTGGAAACAACGTGTGATTGATCAACGTCGACTTGCCGGACCCCGAAACTCCGGTGATGCAGGTCAACAAACCTAACGGAAAATCGATATCGATCTTCCTGAGGTTGTGGCCGCGGGCACCGCGCAATTGCAACAAGCATTTTGGGTCGACCGGAGTCCGGATGATGGGAATCGGAATGGTTTTTACACCTGCAAGGTACTGGCCGGTCAGTGAATCAGGGCTGGCTTCGATGTCCGCGGGCCGGCCCTGGGCGACGATGTGGCCGCCGTGGGTGCCCGCGCCGGGTCCGAGATCGATTACATGGTCGGCGCTGCGGATCGCTTCCTCGTCGTGCTCAACCACCACTATCGTATTGCCAAGGTCGCGCAATCGGAACAGCGTGTCCAATAACCGCCCGTTATCGCGTTGATGCAGACCGATGGAAGGTTCGTCCAGAATGTATGTAACCCCCACCAAGCCCGATCCAATTTGCGATGCGAGTCGAATTCGTTGGGATTCGCCACCCGACAGGGTTTCGGCCGCACGATCGAGCGTCAAATAATCCAAGCCGACATTTAGTAAAAAACGGAGTCGGGCAGAAATCTCGTTAATTATTTTGCTGGCAATTTGCGCGCGCCTGCCGCTAAGCTCCAGGATGTCGAAGAATCCAAATGATTTTTCCACTGACATCCCGGTGATTTCATGAATAGCGTGGTCAGCGATATACACATGCCGCGGTTCGACCCGTAGTCGACTGCCGGCACAGGATTTGCAGGGCTGGGTGCTGATAAAACGCGCGAGATCTTCGCGCAGCGTGGCTGAGTCTGAATCGCGATAACGGCGTTCGAGGTTGGGAACGATGCCTTCGAACGGATGCCGGCGTTGGCGGGATTGCCCGCCCGGCCGCGTATAGGTAAATTCGACGGATTCACTGCCACTGCCATACAGTATTATTTTTTGAATCGGTTCCGGCAGAGCTCCAAACGGCGTGTCAATATCAAACTTGTAATGTCCGGCAAGGCTCTCCAGCAACGTAAAGTAAAAGGAATTGCGGCGGTCCCAGCCGCGGATCGCCCCGGCTGCGAGCGGAAGTGTCGGGTCCTGGACCACTCGCTCCGGATCGAAGAACTGCCGAAGCCCTAAACCATCGCAATCAGTGCAGGCACCGGCGGGATTATTGAAAGAGAACATCCGCGGTTCCAGCTCGTTCAGGCTGTAACCACAAAACGGACAGGCAAACTTCGCGGAAAATAAGAGCTCGCTTTGACCTGCGGTAGCATCGTCCGTTAGAGGCAGTACCTTAACCAGACCGTTGCTGAGTGCGAGAGCGGTCTCGATGGATTCCGCCAGGCGCTGTTCGTGGCCGAGTTTTACGGCGAGCCGATCAACAACCACTTCGATCGTGTGCTTGGTGTTCTTTTTCAGCTCTGGCGCCGCATCCAACTCGTACACCGTGCCGTCGATTCGGGCACGAATAAAGCCTTGTGCCCGCAGCCGATCGAGGAGTTGTTGATACTCGCCTTTTCGGTCTTGAATTATTGGCGCCAGTAGCAACACTCGCGTGCCGGCCGGCAGCGCCACAATCAGGTCAACCATTTGACTCACGGTTTGTGCGTCCAGTGTGACGTCATGGGTCGGGCAGCGCGGCTCACCAACGCGCGCAAACAATAATCGCAGATAGTCGTAAATTTCGGTGACGGTACCGACGGTCGAGCGCGGATTGTGCGAAGCGGCCTTTTGCTCGATGCTGATGGCCGGTGACAACCCTTCGATAAGATCGACGTCAGGTTTCTCCATCAACGACAAGAATTGCCGAGCGTATGCCGACAACGACTCAACATAGCGACGCTGCCCCTCTGCGTAAATCGTATCAAACGCGAGTGACGACTTACCGGAGCCCGACAATCCGGTGATGACGATCAATTGGTCGCGTGGTAGATCGACGTCGAAATCCTGAAGATTATGGGTGCGAGCCCCGCGAATCTGAATAGCGCGAATCATGGTTCCGAATTAAAGGCCAAACTTGATACTATACGCCGTCTCCAATTGCCGACGCAAAAACAACATTCTCTTGAAGTACGATGCGATGACTAGTCTGGAACGCAGAGCTGTTGCTGCGCTCGCGGCGATCTTCGCGTTGCGTATGTTGGGTCTATTTCTCGTTCTGCCGGTATTGGCATTGCACGTTCAGGATCTACCTGGCTCGACGCCGTTACTAATAGGTGTTGCGTTGGGCGCCTACGGGTTTACTCAGGCCTTGCTGCAGGTCCCGTTTGGTATGTGCTCCGATCGAATCGGCCGCAAACGGATGATCGCCGTTGGTCTGCTGATTTTTGCAGCGGGTAGCGTAGTGGCTGCGCTGGCGGACAGTGCATTCGAAATGATTGCCGGTCGGGCGCTGCAGGGTGCCGGTGCAATTGCCGCCGTTGTGTTGGCGTTGGTCGCCGATTTGACCCGCGAGCAGCAGCGCACCAAGGCTATGGCGGTGATCGGAATGAGCATTGGTGCGATGTTTATCGTGGCGTTAATGCTTGGGCCGGTGTTAGCCGGCTGGCTGGGCGTATCGGGAGTGTTTTGGCTGACCTTGGTATTGACGTTGCTGGCGTTACCCGTGTTGTGGTGGGTGGTGCCGGCACCGGCCGAGGCCCGGGACGGCCTGGATGGACAGTTGCGGTGGAATCAGGTGCGATTCGTGTTCCGGGATCCGCAGCTACTGCGGCTAATTGCTGGGATCGCGATTTTGCATATGTCATTGACCGCGTTATTCGTCGCAATCCCGTTAGTGCTTACCTACGACGCGGGGATGGCGATCGATACACATTGGAAAATTTACGTTCCGGTGCTGGGTATGTCGTTGCTCGGCATGGTGCCATTGCTCATGGCGAGTAGGGTCAGGCAGCGGGGTGCACTACTGGTTGCGGTGGGCGTGTTGTTGGCGAGCCAGATCGTCTTGGCGGTAGGCGGCGGTTCGCTACTAGTGGTCATCGGGGCGCTGTGGTTGTTTTTTGTCGGTTTTAATTCATTGGAGGCGATGTTGCCTTCGTTGGCATCGCGTTTGGCCCCGACCGGCACCAAAGGTACCGTGTTGGGAATTTACAATACGTCCCAATTTCTGGGCGTGTTCGTCGGTGGTGTGCTGGGCGGATACCTGTACGGATTGTGGGGTTCTACCGGTGTATTTGTGGTGGTCGCTGGCGGAATTTGCGTCTGGTTGGTATTGGCGATCTTAGCGCCACCGCTGCGGCTGAAGGAATCGATCCAGCTTACTGTCGGAATCCGGACCCCTGAGGCAGGACGAGAACTGGCAGGGCGCTTACAAATGCTCCCGGGTGTGGTAGATGTCACAGTAATGCCGAGCGAGGGCGTGGCATACTTGAACGTAGATCGGCGGACGTTTGATAATGGAACATTGGACGATGTTGCCGGCACGCTGGGTTTTTCAGCAGAAACCGTTAATGGTTGAGATCATCAAAATCGAGGAATAGTAATGGCGAGAGGAGTAAACAAAGTAATTTTGGTCGGTAATCTCGGTCGTGATCCTGAAGTGCGATATGCAGCGAGCGGTAATGCTATTGCCAATGTGACAATAGCAACCACGGATTCCTGGAAGGATCGGCAATCCGGCGATCGGCAGGAACGCACCGAATGGCACCGCGTCGTTTTTTTTGGAAGACTAGCGGAAATCGTATCGGAATACCTTAAGAAAGGTTCGCAAGTGTACGTCGAGGGTCGACTGCAAACCCGTAAATGGCAAGATCAGTCCGGCGCAGATCGCTATACGACCGAAATAGTCGCCAACGAGATGCAAATGCTCGGATCCCGAGGTGGTGGAGCGTCCCGCGGCGATACCGAGTTTGATCAGAACTCGGCACATTCCGTCGAGACTGTGACGGAATCCGCGTCGGGGGGCGGTGATTTCGACGACGATATCCCGTTTTAACCGGTCGTGCTCAGAGCAAGGGGCAACGCCGTGAGAAACCTCTGTATGAGTCAGGGCGAATAAAGTTGGGATCCAAAACGATCAAGGTGCCCCCATGCCATTATATACAGGGCCGGTAATAGCTCCGCTATTGCCTACAGGGATGTAGGTAATGAGCGAGAGCAGGGACGCGGTAGCGTTGCCTACAGGGATGTAGGTAATGAGCGAGAGCAGGGACGCGGTAGCGTTGCCTACAGGGATGTAGGTAATGAGCGAGAGCACGCCTACACGGATGTAGGTGGTACGAGTCCATGGGCGGACGAGGTCGAACGAAGCAGGAGCCAGAGTCGAGAGCAGTGCAGGAGCACGCCGAAGGACGCGGAGGTTTACTATTGTGAACCCAATGTTTTGGGTTTTGCTATTAACCCAAAATCAGGTGTTTGGCTCGCATTTTGGCAGCGATATAATCTCGATGGGGGATGTACAGCAAGCCGACAATTTTTCGCATTAAATGTTGTTCGTGTTTGTCTATTTCCAAATCCGCGTAAGCGACCTGCCACATCAGTTCAACTAGCTGCAGCTTCATGTCCGCGGACCAATGTGCGTTTATGAGCGCCGTGAATTCGTGGAGGCTCGCCGATGATTCGGCCTCCGCATGCGCGAGATCGACTAGTTCCGCTGCCTCACTTTCGGTCAGCGAAAACGTGCCCCGAACCACCTCCAGGATGTGTACGAGTTCAGTTTCGTCAATGTAATCGTCGGCGTGGGCCATTTCCATGAGCAGTGCCGCCGCAGCCAGTTGCAACGCGTGCTCAGACGTTTCGCCGCCGTCAAGCGTGGTATTTGCAAGATTGTTGTTAAAGAACTTTTGAATTTTCTGGAGCATCGATTTCTAGGCTAGTGACGATAGTTTTCAGTCTTGCCTAACCCTGCTTGAAATCGGCATCATGGCACCACTTGGGCGCTGTAGGGGAGACAGGACCACGGCGAAATTCGCCGCAACTATCTAATCTTAGCCACTTCGCAATGCCGAAAGCATGACACCAAGTGGTCGTTTACCATACCAACGGCTTGCATATAGGCATAGCAGATTGTGGGACCCACGAATTTAAAGCCGCGTTTCTTTAGATCGCGGCTCAACGATTCGGCAAGTTCGGTCACCGCCGGAACGTGTGAAGTATCGCGCCAGCGATTTTGGATTGGTTTACCGTCGGCAAACGCCCAGAGATATTGATCGAACGATCCAAAGTCAGATTGAACCTTTACGAATTGCCGTGCGTTGGTGATCGCCGATTCGATTTTCAGGCGATTTCTGACGATACCGGAGTTTTCGAGCAGCTTAACGATTTTTGATTTTGTGAAACGCGACACACGCTGTGGATCGAACTGGGCGAATGCAGCGCGATAATTTTCGCGTTTTTGTAGTATTGTCCACCAACTCAAGCCTGCCTGTGCACCCTCTAATAATAGAAACTCAAACAAGCGCTGATCGTCATGAATCGGCATCCCCCACTCGTTGTCGTGGTAAGCGACATATAGCGGCCGATTTCCGGCCCAATCGCAACGGCTTTTATTAGTCGTCGTCGGAACCACCGGGCACAAAAATCAATCCAAGTCGAATGCCGGTACGTCGCGTGTCGAATTCGTTAAGATTTGCGTCTAGAGTACCGCCGTTGACCCCGTGGACGCGCCAGCCATTGTTTTCATCCTTAACCCTTAATTTCCAGTAACGAACTCCCGCTGTGAATTTCAACTGCTTGCTGAATCGGATCTGGGCATCGAGATCGAGGTTGAAACCGGCGCCGGTACCGTCCATGCTGAAACTCGGCGATTGCGCGAGGTCGCTGCGCAAATGATGGTCGTCGCGGTTGTCCAGGCTCGCAAACGGCGTAAATGCAAAATTGCCTGCCAATGTAACTCGGTCATTTATCTTGACGTTGCCGTCGACCCCAATGTAGACCGAATTCCACTGCACGTTGTTAGAAATAACACGCTGTCCCGCAAAGCCGCTGAATCCTTGTGGACCGCATAGTGTCGCGATCGTGCAGACGGTTTGTGTTACGCCGGTCGCTACGTATTCTTCCTTCCACTGTTGCAGTCCCCCATATATGTAGAAATTTTTCTCCTCGTCCGAGAATCGTGATATCGCTCGCCCGAACTTTATTTCGGCGTACTGAATGTCGTCGCCATCTATTTCACTATGCGTCCTGGAGAACAGATGATCACCACTAGAGGAGACACCGAACATTGAAGCACCGACGGCACTTAAGTAGTCATCATCAATCAGGGTGCCGTCATCTGCGTCGCCGGCGCCGTAGGCGGCTTCGATAAAGAAGCGCTGGGGTAGCTCCACGCGGCCCGATAGCTCCAGGATAACGCTTTCGACGCTCCTATAGGTCAATTTCGAAGTCGGGTTTCCGAGTAACGGATCGAATGCCGACGCATCATGATTCCATTGTGTGCGTCCCTCGCTGAGCCACGTGCTCACTCCAATTTGATAGTTCTTTTCAGAACTTGGCGCGACTTCACTCGCGGTGGCCGGTAGCGACAGTGCGCCGCATATTGCGGCCAAGACAGAGAGGCGGTGCAATTCCTTAAACATGATGCACTCCTTACAACATAGTGTTATTGCCGATTGGGTACGCGCAGGGTCCCAGATTGGCTTTGGTTGCCGGGTACGGCCAATGAAGATGCGACGCCCAGTCTATTGCGTTCCTGTTATCGATCTATAGGTAGACTATAGCACTAACTGACTGATAACAGTACGGTATGTGCCAGCCGCGAGCCACATTCCGATTACGAGATAGGCGAGTAGCCGGGCGCGCCCGTTGAGGGTCGCGTTGAGTCGGCCTATAGTCATTGTATTCGATCTCCGCTGTTAGTTATCGAGACTCAAGTAGTCTTTGAGACTCCTGTAACTAGCGCGTAGCGGCCAATTAGGTTGGCACATTTCTGCCCCGGCACATTACGGCCATCCGTATCGGGTCACTATTGCTTCGACTCCGGGGCCAATTTGTGCGCGCTACTGCGCCCTAAGATCGAGTCCATCCATCGAGCAGGCAAGATTCGCTTGAGAATCGCGAACATATGGGTTGGCAATGTCACGCGATAGCGGATGCGCGGGCGCGTGGCGCCGAGCGCGTGTTGGACTCGTGCGAGTACCGCGGTCTCCGGTAGGGTAAAACGTGCATCCCCTGGGTCCAGCAATCGCTTTTCGACCTGCCGATACGCATCGCTGTGGCTGCTGGCGGCGGTATCGATATGGGTTTGAAAGGCCCGGTACGCATTGGCGCGAAACCGGCTGCGGATGGGACCGGGTTCGATCAGCGACACGTAGATATTCGTGCCGCGCAGTTCGAG
>JAOTWM010000167.1 GCA_029862885.1 Gammaproteobacteria bacterium | reverse complement strand
CCACGGTACGGCAGGCAAACAAACCCCAGTACCGAGCTGATTTGTACGATTCGGCCGTGGCCTTGGCGGCGCATGACCGGAATCACGCGATTTGTGAGTTCTTGGGTGCCGAGCACATTGGTTTCGAATTGGCGGCGCAAGGACTCACGAGACAAGTCTTCCACAGCACCGGGTTGCCCGTAGGCGCCATTGTTCACGAGTCCGAATAACCGGCCGCCGGTCCGCGATAATATTTCCCGCACCGCGCCGTTAATAGATTCGGAGTCGTCGAGGTCTAGCCGTACGCTCTCCAAGCCGCTGGCCCGTAACGTATCGACGTCGCTCGACCGGCGTGCGGTCGCGAACACGCGGTACCCCTGCGTTGCGAGACCGGTCGCGACGCAGCGGCCGATGCCGCTCGAGCACCCGCTGATAAGGACACTTTTTGGTTCGGACATAGCGATCGTTAGGAGGGGTTTGATGGATCGTTTATAATTACCACAAGGATCGATAACGTCAAACTCTCCGCTCTAGTACGGCAGTGAAATCCAGTTCGGCAGGTGTTTTCCAATGAGCGCACGGCTGCGTGTTGGTGTAGTGGGGGTCGGCTATCTAGGTCGGCTCCACGCTAAAATTTACGCGTCGATACCGGACGTGGAGTTGATCGGAGTTGCCGATATCAATGCGGATACCGCCGCTGAAATAGCTGCCGCGTATCAATGCACCGCATATGTGGATTGCCGCGAATTACTGCCCCGCGTCGATGCAGTTAGTATTGTGGTGCCGACCAGCGTGCACCGGCAGGTCGCGGAGCCGTTTCTGCAAAACGGCGTGCACATGCTGCTGGAAAAACCCGTCGCATCCACCGTGGCCGATGCCCAAGCCATCGTCGAATTGGCGGAACGCACTGACACCATTTTACAGATCGGCCACCTGGAACGCTTTAATGCCGGGGTGATGGCGCTGGCCGAGCGAGTCGGTGTTCCACGGTTTATCGAGGTACACAGGCTCGGTACGTTTGTCGAACGAGCGTCCGATGTTGACGTGGTCACAGACTTGATGATCCATGATATTGACATCGTACTGTCCCTCGTAAAATCACCATTACGATATATCTCTGCAGTGGGTTCATCGGTGGTGACCACCCATATCGATATCGCTAATGCCCGGTTGGAGTTTACCAACGGCACGGTTGCCAACGTGACCGCCAGCCGTGTCTCCAATAAACGCTTTCGGCGCATTCGGGTGTTTTCAGAGAATCAGTATCAAGCGTTGAACTTCGCCGACCAGCAAATTGATATTGTACGACCGGCCAGTCCCCCAAGCGATGGTGGGTTCCCGGAAATTATTAGCGAGCGCGTGCAAGTCGAACCGCGCCCGCCGCTCGATGCCGAACTCGAACATTTCTCCGCAACCGTGCGCAACGGTGCGCAGCCATTGGTTAACGGCCGAGACGGGCTAGCTGCATTGGAAGTGGCTGCACAAGTGAGAGACAAGATCCAATCATGCCTGAATTGATGAACGCGGTTCCGTTTCTCGATCTTTCCATCGAATTCTGGCGCCTTGAAACCGAATGGCTTGATACGATTCGGGCGTCGGGTGCGAGCGGGCGTTTTATCATGGGCCCACAGGTAACCGGGTTCGAGCGCGAGGCGGCTGAGTATTTAGGGGTCGAACATGCAGTCGCAGTCGCGAACGGTACGGATGCGCTGTGGTTGTCGTTGCGTGCATTGCAGATCGGCCCCGGTGATGAAGTCATTACGACGCCGTTCACATTTTTCGCCACGGCTGAAGTAATTTCGCAGGTCGGAGCGACACCGGTGTTCGTCGATATTTGCGAGGATACATTCAACCTCGACGAGGATCAGATCGCTGCCCGAATCACGTCAAACACCCGTGCCATCGTACCGGTGCATTTGTTTGGCCAGCCGCTCGACATGGATAAGATCGTGGCGCTCGCCCAAGACTCGGGGCTGGCGGTTGTAGAGGATTGTGCACAGGCATTCGGTGCGCGCTGGGGCGACGCCGCGGTGGGTTCAATGGGCGACACCGGGTGTTTTAGTTTTTACCCCACCAAGGTTCTGGGGTGCTACGGTGATGGTGGAATGGTCGCGACTCGCCGTGCGGATGTCGCAGCGCGAATTCGCCATTTGCGTGATCACAGTGCTGTTGCTGCTTATATTCACGACGGTGTCGGACATAACAGCCGGCTCGATGAGATTCAGGCGGCGTTGTTACGCATAAAACTGCGCACCATCGGCTCAGCATTGGCGGAACGTCGTCGCGTCGCATCGCGTTACGCGGAACGCCTCGATGGGCTAGATATCGTACTGCCGTCACCACGGGCCGGCAGCGAGCACGTGTTCAATTCATACACGATTCGTGTCGCAGATCGGGATCGCGTTCGCCAGAAGTTGTCGGATCAGGGAATCGCAAGCGCCGTGTATTACCCGCAACCGCTGCATAAGCAACCGGTGTACCGGTCGTTGGGAAATCGGAACGGTGCGTTGCCGGTCAGTGAGTCGGTATGCGGTCAGGTCATCTCGTTGCCGATTTTTCCCGACATGACGTCGGCTCAGATCGATCAAGTATGTGCGGTGCTCGCGTCGGCAATTACCGGTGTTACGTAAGCGCCGTATCGGGTTGGCCGTGGCGGCAGCCACGGCGATTATTATTGTCGTAATCGCGTATATGGTCGCTGCCAAGTCCGCTTCGGCGTGCCGCTACACAGCGGGATGGAAAGCCATGCGTGAGGCCGATGTGGAATTGCTCGACGACAACGGCAAAGCCGTAGCGGTCCACGTTCGGGTCGCCGACGATGCGGGGACCAGGGCGACCGGCTTTCAACACATTTGTCCCAGCGCCATTGATACGAACCAAATTCTGTTCGTGTTTCCACAAGCCCGAATGGTCCGTTTCCATATGCACAACGTTCACGCGGCATTGGATATCGCGTTTTTCCACAGCAACGGTGCAGTCATCAGCGTTACTCGTATGGAACCGTACGGGCCGGAGGCGGAAGGTCCACGGCCGTTGTATGGCCCCGCGGTGCCGGTCCGCTATGCTCTCGAAGCGGCGCCGGGATTTTTTGCCGCGCGCAACATCTCTGCGCGAGGCGGCCGATTGCAAATCGATTCGTTGAACACATTATGAGCCGAGTTGTATCGACGCCGCAGTCGCCATGACCACAATCGTCGCTCCGTTTGGCAACTGGCGCAGTCCGTTGCAATCTCAAGCGTTGTTCGCAAGGTCGTCCGCACCGATGTATCCGTGCTGGCACCAAGGCGCACTGTATTGGCTTGAGGCGCGTGCCGAGGAGCGTGGCCGTCAAGTGCTAATGCGCCGCGGTAGCGACGGCCGCGAACAGTGTTTGACGCCGAACCCATACAATATCCGCAGTCGTGTCCACGAATACGGCGGCAAGTGTTTCGTATTGTTCGCCGACTCTGTCATATTTTGTCACTTCGATGATCAGCGTCTGTACCGTCAGGCCCTCGACCCCGATGCCAGTCCGGAGGCCCTGACGCCGGCGCGTAACGCCGATGGCTCGACGAGCAGATTTGCGGACTTGATCGTCAATCTCGATCAAACGTGGATCATCGGCGTCGTGGAGCGCGAATACGACGGCCGGGAACACTTAAACAGTATCGCTGCAATCCGGCTCGATGCCGAGCCTGCCGACCGCGAACCCCTCCATCTCGTGACCGATGCCGACTTTGTGGCCGCACCGGTTTTATCACCGGACGGGCGGCGGCTGGCATGGCTGCAGTGGAGCCACCCGCACATGCCGTGGGACAGTTCCAGCATTGAAGCGGCTGACTTGATCGATGTGGACGATGCGCTCGTAATCGCCCGCCGGCAGCGCGTTGCCGGAGGAGACGCTATGGCGGTATGCGAACCGCAATTCATGCCGGACGGCGCGTTGCTGTTCGCGATGGACTATGAAAGCGGTATCGACCCGGCGGACGACTTCTGGAACTTGCATGTTGCGGCCCCAGAAGTCCGGCGGCTGACCGCCGATCATGCTGAATACGGCGCCGCGCACTGGGTATTCGGCGAGACCCGGACGCTACCGCTGGACGGATCGGTGCTATCGGTTCGCACGGTCGATGGCAGCGATGAAGTCGTCACAATCGATCTGGAAAACGGGCGTAGCGTGGTTCACGATAACGAATTCGTGGGATTTCGGCAGCTTGCGCCTTTGCCAATTGGCGCGTTGGAAGGGATCGCGCAGCCCGCGGCGTTGATGATTGCGGCGAGTGCTGAGCACGAGCCGGCTTTGGTCAGGTTTGAACCCGACACCGCTCGGTTTGAGATATTGAAGCAAGCGAAGCCGCTGTTGCCCACAATCGATGTGAGTACGGCACGGGCCATTACTTTTGCGACCCGCGACGGCGGTAGCGCACACGCGTTTTACTACGCTCCTAGGAACAGTCGATACTCCGGACAGCAGGGCGCGTTACCGCCCCTCATGGTGCTCGTGCACGGCGGACCTACAACCTGTGCGAGCCGCGAATTTGCCGCTACGAAACAATACTGGACGACGCGTGGCTTCGCGGTACTGGATGTCAATCACCGTGGCAGCACGGGCTTCGGACGCGGGTATCGGCAAGCATTGCGCGGATGTTGGGGTGAGATTGACGTTGCGGATGTGGCCGACGCGGTGCACTACGCAACCGGCACAGGCCTCGCCGACCCCGGCCGAATATGCATCCGCGGCGGCAGTGCGGGCGGTTATGTGGTATTGCGGGCGCTGACCTGTTTCCCGGAATTGTTTTCGTGCGGCGCTTGTTATTATGGAATTGGCAATCTCGTGATGTTGGCGGAAACGACGCATAAATTCGAGTCGCACTACACCGACGGCTTAATCGGAGAGGTGTTCGCGGCCGATAGTGCCCGCCTGGCAAACAGTCGCTATCATGCGCGCTCGCCAATTTTTGCGATGCACCGGGTGCGGACACCGTTGATCCTGTTTCAGGGTAGTCAGGATGCAGTGGTGTCGCCGCAAGTGTCGCGGGAAGTCGTCGATATTCTTAAACAAAACAACGTATTACATGAGTATGTTGAATATCCGCATGAAGGCCATGGCTTTCGTAGTGCAGACGTCCGTATCGACGCCTTATCACGCGAGGTTCATTTCTATAACAACGTTTTACAGCTTGATATTAAAGTCGATTAATAGTCGGTTGCAGTAACCATGAGTAATACGCTTGCAGACCGGACCCTGGCGCTCGGCGGGATATTCCAGGCGGCATTGTTGGTGCAAGAATTGGCGCGGCGTGGTCGTGTCGATGCGGCGCCGATGCAGGCGAGCATTAAAAGTGTCCTGGTCATCGATGCCATCGACACCCGCTCTGTATTTGGCGGTGTTGACGGCGTGAAATTTGGGCTCATGGCGGTCCGGGACCGTTTGGGACGCCGCATTGATGCGGACGATCTGGAGCTCGCACGTTATGTATTGGGCCTGTCTCGGTTGCAGCGCCAAATGCGCCGCGAACCGGGCCGACTGAAAGCGCTCGGTAGCCGCTTACAAGCGATCCGGGGCGCTGCTACGGAAGTGGGGCCCGATTTGTACCGGGACCTCGCATCGATCTATACGGAACTCATCAGCGAAGTGGCACCGAGAATCATGGTTCACGGCGAACAGGGGTTTTTGTCCGACGCTGCGATCGTCGACCAGGTGCGCAGTACACTGCTGGCCGGGGTTCGGGCGGCATATCTATGGGATCAGCTCGGTGGACGTCAGTGGCAGTTGCTGCTGCAGCGCGTTGCGTACGTGCGTAGCGCCACATTGTGGCTGCACGAGTAGCGATGCCCCGTCAAATGCCATTGGCACCGACCGAGGTCGCGATCATTGGTGCCGGCATCGTCGGCGCCGCGAGCGCGTATTACCTTGCTAAAAAAGGTGTGCCGGTAACGTTGTTGGAGAAGGGTTCGATTGCCGGCGAGCAGTCCAGCCGTAACTGGGGATTCGTCCGGCAACAAGGGCGCCACGCGGCCGAACTACCGTTGATGATGGCGTGCAATAAAATTTGGCAAACCCTGCACCAAGAACTCGCTACCGATCTTGGGTGGCGGCAGGGCGGCAATTTGCGCATCGCCGTCGATGAGGAGCGCATCGCCGTGTTCGAATCCTGGCAACGGCTCGCGGCTGAATACGGTCTCGATACCCGGATTTTGTCGGCTACCGAGCTGCGCGATGTCGTGCCGTCGCTAACGTTGGCGGCCCGCGGCGGGATGTATACGCCGAGCGACGGTCAAGCGGACCCGACCAGAGTTACGGCGGCTTTCTGCATGGCCGCACGTCGGCTCGGGGCGCGTATCTATGAGCATTGCGCCGTGACCCGGGTGGAGGTGGGGGGTGGCGCCGTGCGTGGCGTAAATACCGAGCGCGGCACAATTATGGCCGGTACCGTCGTCTGTGCGGCCGGGGTATGGTCGAGTCGAATGTTACGGCCGTTGGGTTTGCGGTTGCCGACGGTTTGGGTGCGCAATTCGGTGGCCCGCACGGAACCGGTCGCCGCACTGACCGCGAGCGCGGTGTGGATGCCGGGGGTCGCGTTTCGCCAAGCGGTGGACGGTCGAGTAACGATCGCGCCGGGAGCGATCGCGCAGCATGACATCATGCTCGATAGCGTGCGTTTCGCCACAAAATTCTGGCCGGCCCTGCGACAGGAAAAGAGTAGTCTCACCTTGCGCATGGGTCGACCGCTACTCGACGATATTTGCGGACGGTATGGTCGTTTCACGACCCACCGCACATTGAACCCGCGGCCGGACCCAGTTGCGTTAAGAGTTGCGGTCGATGCATTCAATAAGCGCGTAGCCGTGGATCAAACGGTTCGAGTTGCCAGATCCTGGGCCGGTTATATTGATATGACGCCCGATCTGTTGCCGGTATTGGATGCGCTGGCCGCACCGTCCGGATTGTTGGTGGCTACGGGATTTAGCGGCCACGGGTTTGGGCTTGGACCCATCGCCGGCCGTCTGGTGGCGGAGATGGCGACCGGCTGCGGGGTGGATGTCGACCTCAAACCGTTCCAATTACAGCGTTTTAGCGAACCTGCGACACCGCAACCAGTCGTCTAACCTAAAATCCACAGTTGGACGGGGTGCCGTGTGCATCGTATTTGTAGTCGGGGAAAGCACGCCGACGAGTAATAACTGGCTATTGCGATGGGTTGTAAGGCTGCCAGGCGGCAACTAAGGCGTGTGATAGTTCCTGCAGCGACCTCATCCGCAATGTGAATAGAAATAGGGCGATGTTCCATAAACATATCAATCAATTGCCCTCCCGCGGAGCGGTCAACTGCCGAATCTAGGTTTACCCCAGATATTGCAAGGTAACCTCGCTGTCGGAGATTCGCATCGGGTCGGCGAAAAATTCATAATTGTTGACCGTTTGTCCATCAGTTTTCGGTAACGTTGGCGGGTTCTGGTAGTCTACTATGGCAGCGGATATGCTGCCCGGTCCACGGCGGTAACGAGGGACTCATGACACTTCTAATTTGGATTATTCTCATTTTTGCAGTGCTGGTCGCGGTGGCGCGTATGCGTGCACCGATCTGGGTATGGACCGCCGTCGCGGGTGGTTTTCTATTGGTCACGACGGTGATGGGCGTCCTGCCCGGGATCGTGGTGGCAATCGCTTGGGTCGTAGTTGTCGGTCTCGGCGTGTTGTTCAATATGGAAGAACTGCGGCTGCGATATATCAGTGGCCCGGTATTGGGCCGAATTCGCGCGATCTTGCCGCCGATATCCGCGACCGAACGCGAAGCCATCGAAGCCGGCACGGTGTGGTGGGACGCGGCGTTATTTCAAGGCGACCCGCAATGGCGGCAACTGTTGGATGTACCCGCTCCACAGTTGACTGTGGAAGAGCAGGCGTTTCTGGATGGTCCTGTCGAAGAGCTATGCGGGATGCTCGACGATTGGCAGATCACCCATGAACTCAACGATTTGCCGGCAGAAGTATGGACGTATCTAAAGCAGAATAGGTTCTTCGGATTGAATATCCCGAAGCAATACGGTGGCCTCGAATTCTCGGCGCTTGCGAACTCGGCAATCGTAGTCAAGGTTTGTAGCCGCAGCGGAACGGCTGGAATCACGGTCATGGTCCCGAACTCGCTCGGACCCGCCGAACTGCTACTGCATTACGGCACCGATGAGCAAAAGGATCACTATTTGCCGCGTCTCGCCCGCGGTGAGGAGGTGCCGTGTTTCGCGCTGACGAACCCATGGGCCGGCTCGGACGCGGGCGCAATGCCGGATCACGGAATTGCATGTTACGGCACCCACGATGGCGAGAAGGTGCTGGGATTTCGTACTACTTGGGACAAACGCTATATCACCTTAGGCCCGGTGGCAACGGTACTAGGGTTGGCGTTCAAGGCCTACGACCCCGACGGTTTGCTGGGCGACGAAAATGAATTGGGTATCACCTGCGCACTGATTCCGACGACAACACCCGGCGTCGAAATCGGTAACCGCCATTGGCCCCTCGACGGGGCATTCCAAAACGGACCGAATAATGGCGCCGATGTGTTTGTGCCGCTGCAATGGATAATCGGCGGCGAGGACGGAGTCGGCACCGGTTGGCGGATGCTCATGGAATCACTCGCGGCTGGGCGCGGTATTTCGCTGCCGGCCAGTGGCGTGAGTGCCGCCAAAGTCGCCGCTCGAACCACCGGTGCGTACGCGCGAATTCGTGAACAGTTCAACATTCCGATCGGCAAATTCGAAGGCATCGAAGAACCGCTGGCGCGCATCGGCGGGTTGACTTATCTCATGGATGCGGGTCGATTGCTCACGGCTTCGGCGCTGGTATCGGGTGAGAAGCCATCGGTTATTTCCGCAATAGTCAAAAGCCAGTTAACGGAGTATGGGCGCGATGTCGTGAACGATGCGATGGATGTGCACGGTGGTCGCGGGATATGTCTGGGGCCGCGTAATTACTTGGGTCGCGCGTATCAGCAGTTGCCAATTGCGATTACGGTGGAAGGTGCGAATATTTTGACCCGCAGCATGATAATTTTCGGTCAAGGCGCGATGCGGTGCCATCCGTACCTGTTGGCGGAAATGATGGCCGCCGCCAACGAAGACAGCGACGAGGGTCTCGTGGATTTCGACCGCGCATTAATGGGGCATTTAGGTTACGCTGCGCGTAATAAAGCACGGTCATTTGTTTATGCGGTCAGTGGTAACTGGCTGGCACCGACCGAGGGCGCGGGAGAGCCGAAGCGGTACTATCGAGCACTGGCGCGTATGAGCGCGTCGTTTGCGTTTCTGGCCGACACTACTCTGCTTATCCTTGGCGGGGCACTGAAGCGCAAGGAAAAACTCTCGGGCCGATTTGCGGATGCGCTGAGCCATTTGTATTTGTGTTCGGCGGCATTAAAGCGTTTCGAAGATGTGGGCCGACCGGCTGCCGACCGGCCGCTATTGGACTGGGCCTGTCAACATGCATTATATGAAATCCAGCAAGCCTTGGACGGCGTATTGCGCAACTTTCCGTCGCGTCTGCTCGGTGTGTTGCTACGGGGCATCGTGTTTCCACTCGGGCGACGCTACCGCCGGCCGGATGACGCGTTGGGGCACAACGTTGCAAAGCTGCTAATGGCGCCGTCTGCAAGCCGCGACCGACTTACTGATGGCATCTACCTGAGTCATGATGCGGCTGACGTCACCGGTTGCCTCGAATACGCATTGGACTTGGTATTGGAAGCGGAGCCGGCTAGGCAAAAGATCAAACACGCAGATCGGGAACCCGGGCCCGGCGTCGAATATGCCGATTGGTTGGCCGAATTGGTAACGGATGGCGTAATCAGCAGTGCGGAAAGTGAACAACTCGCGCGTACTCGCGCGGCCG
>JAOTWM010000398.1 GCA_029862885.1 Gammaproteobacteria bacterium | reverse complement strand
ACGCCGGTCAGATCGATACCCGACACGTCGGCGATCGCGGTGCCTGCCGCGTTGATCGTACCCAGCGAGTTCGCGACGTTAGTGGAGATGTCCAACGCGAGTTCACCGAGATCTACATATCCCGCTTCCAGAGCGAAAAAGTCGTTAAACTGATAACCACCAAACAGCCGGAGCACCGTGTCGGTGTCCTCCCCGCTGCAGTTGGTGCCGGCCAGAAACTGCGCGAACACTGCATCGAAGCGCGGATCGCCACCAAACTCATTCCGCGCCAATTGTTCGGCTTCGCCGATCGCCTCATCGCACAATTCATCGACGCTCGAATACTCGGCTTGGCCGGCTCCCGCGCCGAAGTAGAAACCACCGTTCGCATAGGCAATCGACGATACACCGCCTACGATAAAAACCAGAACCGATGCTGAAATGACATTTCGCAATCGTAAAGCGATGAATCTCGATGTCTTATTTACCGTCATACGTTTGTTGCTCCAGGCGACAGCTACGAAGCGCGCGATTGTAACAGATGGGGATCGGTTGGCTCCATATCGCATATACATCCGGCCGATTGGTGAATTCAACCACCAGGGCTTGACATTAATTATCCGAAACTGGGAGTCTTGCAACTGAGTTAGATTTACAAGTCATTTTAGACTCTCATGGTCAAATTTCTGTGTATCGCCGGAAGTATCAATGCTTGTGCCGCAGTAGCACTCGGTGCATTTGGTGCGCACGGCTTGAAGCAACGATTATCGGCGGAAATGATCGCGGTATTTCAAACTGGCGTTCAATATCATTTCTATCATGCGCTCGGATTGTTCGCAGTCGCGTTCGTCGCTTCCCGTAATCCGCAATCGGCGCTGATTCAATGGTCCGCCTGGCTGATGCTCGGCGGAATAGTGTTGTTTTCGGGGAGTCTCTACGGATTGAGTCTGACTAACATCCGCGGTCTCGGCGCGATCACCCCGATCGGCGGACTGGCGTTGCTTGCGAGTTGGTTATGTTTGGCGGGTGCGGCCGCTAATGCCTGAACTGAAAGCTCAAGGTGACCACGCGAATTGATCGCTTCGAACTTTAGCGCTTGGCCCGAAGCCTGCGGCGTCGCGCCGCATCGATGGAGATCGGAACGGTGCGCCGGCTTATCCTTGGCGACGGTTTGCCGATATAGAAGCCCTGGGCAAAGTCGATTCCGAATTCATCGAGCATACCTAAAGTTTCGACGTCGTTTACTTGTTCAGCAATTGTGAATTTGTTCGCAACCTGGCCAATTTGTGCAATCGAACTTACGATTAGCTGATCGATCTTACTTTCGACCAGATCACGCACGAAACATCCGTCGATCTTGATATAGTCCGCCGATAGATCCTTTAAGTAACTGAATGAACTGTATCCGGTACCGAAATCATCGATCGCAAATTTACAACCCAGATTCCTTAGTGCATCGATCTGACTGTTCGCTATCGAAATATTTTCCACCGCAACTTGCTCGGTGACTTCGAAGATTATCGATTCGGGCTGTAGCTCATATTTTTCAAGGTGACCGCGCACCCAGTCTACTAAACCGGGGTCATCGATCGTCTTCCCCGACAGATTTATGGTGAGACAGTCGTGTATACGTTGCGCGGTCTGTTTCGCCTTCGCTTGCATAGCGTTGGTAATCGCCCACCGATCAATATCCGATATTAGCCCGAAGCGATTCGCCGCCGGCAAAAACGCATCCGGCGGAATTAGCTCTTTGGATTCGCCTCGCATGCGAATCAGCACCTCGTAATGGGCGGGTTCGCCCGTCCGGGTATCTACAATCGGTTGGTAATGAAGCACGAACCGGTCGTGCCGCAGAGCGGCCTTGATTCGTTCCGACCAATTCATATCGCTAGCCATTTGTTTCGCTTCACCGCTGCCGACAAAATGCTGTTCCAAACGGTTGCGACCCCGCGCCTTAGCCTGATTGCAAGCCATATCGGCCCTTGCCAATAATTCTTCGACCGTATAACGATCGGAATCGATCATCGTTAATCCGATACTACAGTGAATATGAAACAGTCGACCTTTTTCTACGAACGGATGAGTCCGCATGACCTGCAATAACCCATCGGCGACGTTGGCAGCCGCATCGCGATCGAGATCGTATAGAAGGATCGTAAATTCATCACCGCCAAACCGTGACACGACGGCATCGTCACCCAATTCCATGTGCAACTGGTCCGCTACTTGAACGATAACGCGGTCGCCGGCGGCATGGCCCAAGGTATCGTTCACATACTTGAATTGGTCTAAGTCCAGAAACAGCAGCGCGCCCGTCCTTCCTTGGGGCACCCGCCGCAATACCTCCCGTAATTCATCCATAAAGTAGCGACGATTGACTAGGTCCGTCAGTGCGTCACGGCTGGCCAGTCGGTGCAATCTTTGATCGCGTTCCTTTAGCGATTCAACCGTCGACTGCAGCGTATCGGCGATAGTATCGATCTCCTTGTGGCCAGAGCGCGGCATACTGAGCTCCATATTGCCTCTAGCCAGTTCCGTCAGGGGCATTTCCAAATTAGATAGTGGCCGCAATGCACGCCGAAATATGAAGCGGCCTATCAGCGCGAACAACAATAATGCAGCGGCGATCACGAGGCTGCCGTTAATGATGTTCCGAGTCAGTTGCTGTTTGTAGATGCCAAAATCAAGACCCACCTCTACATAACCGATCACATCCAGCTTAACCGGAGCCGCCTCATCCGAAAGATTCAACAAACCATCGGAGGACATCGATTCAACCCAGACCGGCGCACTGATGCGCATCAACGAATCACTGACGTTGGAAGTATCAAGGAAATAGTCCCGTACCGATTCGCCAACTCGCAACGGGGCGCCATCGAGGCCACCGGCATCGACGATTTGCGGGGCTTCAAGTGTGGTGCTCGCGCCCAATGTGGCAAACTGTGCGGCTGTTAACTCAGGGGGATCCGCAGAGCGACGATAGGTCGCGGTTTCTTCGGAAAAAATAACTTCCCCGTCCTTGGAGTAATAACGCACAAAATCGATCTCTGGAAACTTACTGATATAGCTCTCGATCTGCAGAAATTTCTGCTGATCCTGCGACGTATACAGCGGCACCCCTAAGTCATCCAGCTCGGATACCCACTGAACCGCCCAACGTTGTAGATTGTCAGAAACAACCCAACTCGACGTCCACCATAATCCGACAATGGCGCTTACCCCTACCAAAGTCGCAAACAGCAGCTGCAGCACCAAAATTTCACCGACCAGCGTACGCACTCGGATCTTGTGAAGGGCCGTAATGCGTTCTCTGATTTTAGATACTAATGCACCCATTATTTTGCTGTAATTTAGATGGTTTCGATCTTGTTCCATTGTTCGTTGAAATCGTACTCGATTCTGGCCGATTACACCCTCGTGCCAGATTCCACATTATTGAATTACTGCGTCACTATGTCGTCTCGATACCTCTCCGGTACCACCAGTTGCAGCTCGGCCACCGCGTCAGAATTGATACGAATTCGCATATCCGTTAGCGCCAGGACCTCTGGGCCGGGTATCGAGGTCGATTCGGCGATACGTTGGAACCGGCTTAGCGCTGTTTTGGCAACATCTACACTTCGATTCTCAAAACTCATCAACGCGCCCAGCTTCAACAACATCGAACTGAATCCAACAACTTGTTTCTTGTGCTTGCGGCCGTAGCTGATTATTTCCTTTATGACACTAGGGCTCAGAATGCGGTTATCCGGCAATATCCAGAAACCTTGAATATTTGGAACCATACGCCGAAAAACATACAGCGCTTCCTTGTCCGACTCGACTTGTTCATACAAGACCGCTATACCCGCATGTTCCGCCTCGCGTTTAATATCTGTGATAAGACCGTCGTGGTCGGGGCCGGTCACAATTCCGATTACCCCTAATTCCGGATCAATATCTCGCCAGACGTGGAACAGTAATTTCGGTGGCGGCACTACCGACACCCCTTTCGAATGGGCAGCAACGAGTCCGTGCTCGCGGTGATTGAACACTTGGGAAAATACGACCTGTTTGTCACGCAGTGGACGAACGGCTTGTGCCGCCAACAATCCCACTGCCACGACGCGGTCGTGCTTGGACGTATGTATCTGCTTCGCAACCGCGCTGGCGGTCGCGACATCACCATTGAGGTAAAAAATTTCGTGGGATCGGTCGCCTAATTGCCGCTGTAATGCCTCTGCGATTTCGGTGTAACCGGGCGTATTATTGCTAAGGATAATCGCGACCGATTGGGGCACGATTTCAATCTGCTCTATCGCGGGTTCGGCCTTCGGGGCCGGAGCCGGAGCCGCCGTCACGGTATCGACCGTTGCCGGTACGGACACGGCGTCCTCCGCCGGTTCCGGTGTAGGCGTTGATGCAGGCTCCGGTTTGGTTTCCGGAATTCGCGGCAGGCGCTGAAGCCAAGTCCCGCAGCCGCTAAGCGCACCGCACAGCAGCAGCATTAGCAGAAGCCGTGCACAACATTCCGGCGACCTTTGCACCCGGCCGATCATTGAATACCTACCGATCATTCCTCAATTCACTTCGCTCGCAGTCGAATTCATAACTCAGACTAAACCGCAACGCCCTGTCGCTGCGGATTACCAACCAGACTACCGGTCCTTCGATCGAGTTATATCCTTAGGACGCGCGGGTATGCGCTGGGAGAACTCCGCCCGTGGCCGGCACGGCCCGGGGCGAACCCAATTATTATTGTCCTGAACCCGGCGTAAATCCGAGAGAACATCCACACCTACATCTAAGTTGTAGCACAGACGGCGATACACTGCAGGCTGAACTGGCCCGGCCGCCGCAAACAATTGTTACGGAAAGCGCGTGGTCGGCAACGCGGGAGGCGGCGGTTTGGCATGTCCTACCTGAGACATAGGTTACACAGTATACCGGAGACATAGGTTACAGAATCGAGGTTTTGGAGGGGTCCAATGCCTTGGAAAGAGAGTAGCCTAGTGGACGAGA
>JAOTWM010000514.1 GCA_029862885.1 Gammaproteobacteria bacterium | reverse complement strand
CACTGTTATTGACGACAAAGATGTCCAGATCGCCATCTCTATCATAGTCCAGTGTCACCAACGCCTTGCCCTGGCGTCGGTCATTTGTGCCGAGCGACACAGAGGACTCAACAAAGTTGCCTTGATCGTTCAGCCAGAATCTCAGGGGATCGTTGTTGTAGTCATCCAACTCGCCGGGATTCAGGATTCCCTGTGCGTGTTTCGCGGGTATGTCTACACCTGCTGTCGTGACAAGATCGAGATCGGCATCATTATCAAAATCAATGAATGCGGCTCCCCAACCCCAGCCGGAGTCATCTATTCCGAAATCGACTGCTCTCTCACTGAAAGTGTCATCACCATTGTTGACGTAAAAGTTATTCCCCCCAGTTTTGGTGATGCCTGTCGCTATCCAGTCGATATCGCCATCATGGTCATAATCAGCCAGGGCAGCTCCCATGTCATTTGCAGGACCGGAAGTCATGTAGCCGCCCGCAGCCAGTGAAAAACCCTGGCCACGATTATTCACAAAATAACGGGAATCACCGTAATCGGCAGTGATGGCCAGGTCTGGCCACATATCATTATTCATGTCGACAAAGGCCGATGTAAAAGCCCGCAACCCGTCCATGTCGATCAGGTCATTGGCGTCACTAAATGAACCTGCGTTATTTTTGAGCAACTGCGAATGGGCTCGGCTTCTAATAAAGTCCCATTCGTCGACAATCATATCCAGCCACCCGTCACGATCGAAATCGCCGAAGCCTACACTTTGACCATTAAAGGTAAATGCTGCAGCGCCTCTATTCTCCGCGTCCTCGACAAAGGTACCGTCTCCCTGGTTAATATAGAGATAGCCTCTGCGGCTGTTCACCGAATCCACGGTGGTTACGTACAGATCCAGATCGCCATCGTTATCGATGTCCGCCCAACCTGCACCATTGGAAAAATGTCCCCTCTCGATCCCGGTACTCGCCGTGACATCTTCGAAGCTACCGTTGCCCAGGTTGCGATACAGAATATCGAAGTTATCGAATCGGGTTACGTAAAGGTCAACCCATCCATCCGCGTCGTAATCGCCGACCGCGGCACCTCCCGTGAAATAAGCCGGTCCGGAACCCAGGTCGGCCCCACGTATAGCCTGGCTGTAGTCAAGACCAGCCGCTAGCGTGACATCGGTAAAATTTTTCGGAGCACTATTGTTGCTGGCAGGGGCCGTGGAATTGCCGGAAGAACCGTTACCCCCGCTACAAGCAGAAAGAAGCAGGAGCAAGCCAAGCGGCGCAGCATATTCACTCACACGAAAGAGTCGCAGAATCTTCACGAAGACGCTCAGGATATCTAATTATTGACGAAACCATAAGGATAGGAAATCCTGTCGCGGCATAGACGAACGCCCGGTTCGCCCCGGACGTGCATGAACTCGGTGAGGGTTAAGGCGCTGTTGGCGCGTAATATCCTCGGCGGCTGTGACCTGGACTTTGCCGGCCCGACGAGACTTAATCATAATAAAAACAGAATGTTAAACCAAAAGTTGATTGTCTGCGTTAAGCTGACTAAACTGACTCACTAGTTAGTTCGATATGTCCGATTCGTTTGTCTGAATAATTATTAATAAGTATTCGAAGTAGCTCGCAGAATACGTCACTAACGACCCCGGGGGGGAATCATGTTTAAACTAATTTTTTCAAATCGAAATGTATGCGTCGGTGCCGTCGCGGCATGTTTTTTCTCGACCACCGCCTGGTCGCAAGAAGCGGCAGAGCAAGCCGCTGCGAGTAGTCGGCCCGTTGACGAAATTACGGTCACAGGCACCAGTATTCGTGGCTCAGAACCTGTCGGCCAGAACGTGGTAACGATTGACCGCCTCGCTATAGAACAATCGGGCGCGCAATCCTTGCAACAGATCATGTCCGACGTTCCGATGATTACGGGCTTCGGCGTTGCCGGTCAGGGCATGGTCGGCAGTTTCGACGGCACTGACGGCTGGGCTCCGACGATTCACAGCCTCGGGGCCAGCGCGAGCAACGGTACGCTGGTACTGGTCGATGGGCATCGCCTGCCGCTTTCGGGTATTTCGCACGCACTCGCCGATCCGAGCGTTATCCCGCCAGCGGCCATCCAGCGCGTAGAAGTATTGCCCGATGGCGCTTCCGCCGTTTACGGCTCCGACGCCGTTGCCGGCGTAATAAACTTCGTGACACGCAAGGATTTCGAGGGTGTCGAGTTGTCCGGGCAAGTTGGCAATGCCAGTGACTACGATACTCTCGGGGTCAGCTTGATGACAGGCACGAAGTGGGACGGTGGCTCTTTGGTCGCGGCGTACGCTTTTTCGCATCGCAGCAATCTTCCGGGCGACAGTCGGCGCGATTTCTATTTCGAGGATCACACCAGCCAGGGTGGCCGAAATTTCGGCAGTACTCGCTGTGCCCCGGCGACATTTACGCCGTCCGGCAGTGGCACACGATACTCGGCACCGTATGGGCCGACCGACTTGCTCGGCAGCGACCGTTGCGACGATTCGGGCTATTCGGACATGCTCCCCGAGGATGATCGCCACAGCATACTGGTGGCCTTTGAGCAGGAAATCAGCAGCCGGCTCAGAGCGCACATGGACGTCGTGTATTCACAACGCAATGGCATGAGCAACGTCGGTCGTGGCAGCGTCAGCACCACTGCCTATGGCCCCGGCAGCACGCCACCGGCGGGTAGCAGCATTAATCCGTTTTTTGTCGGCACAGCGGGCGCGACGAGTGGCAGGGTCGAGTTCGATGCCAATCCGTTCTTTGGTTCCGCGGCCAGGGAAGAGACGGGCCAGCGCGCATTCTTCATAACACCTGGCGTTGAAATTGATTTCTCGGACGATTGGGTGTTCTCACTTGGCGGAACGTTTGGTGAAGATATTGCGCACCGCGAACGTTTTAATCAGGTCTGCTCTTACTGCATTGTTGATGCAATTAATGGCGAAGGCCTGACCACCGCAACGGCTCTGAATGTTTGGGGTGACCAGGGTTCGGCAGCGGCGGGTGGCGCGTCAACGTCGGCGAGCACACTTGATTACGTCACCGACTCGCACCGCCTCGATACGGGCAGGCAAACCCTTTTTGATGTCATCGCCAAGGTAGACGGGTCACTTTTCTCGATGCCGGCCGGCGATGCACGAATGGCCTTTGGCGTCGAATATATCGACTACGGGCTGCGCCAGGATGTTGCTCGTCCCGGTGGCACGGGTCCCGCCAGCACCGCATCTCAGATCGTCGATACGCATATCACACGCGATGTGACGGGCGTATTTGCCGAGCTGCTGCTGCCGGTTGCGGAATCGGTGGATTTGAGTTTCGCGGCTCGACGTGATGATTACAGCGATTTCGGCACGACAACCAACCCGAAAGTGGCGGTGAATTGGAAGCCGTCCGACTCGATGCGAGTTCGCGCCAGCTGGGGAACCTCATTCACGGCACCGGCGCTTACGAGTCGCGGCGAGATCGACTCTGGCTTCACCACGGAATCAGGCTGGGGTGCTAATGGCAACAGTGAAATTTTGCCGGCCAATTCGGCCATTCCAAACACGCAAGCATTTCTGGCGGCTGCGCCCGGATGTTCGGTCGGCAGCGACTGCGACCTCGGCGATGTGGATGGACTGAGGGTCACGGGTGGTAACAAGGATCTCAGCGCAGCGGAAGGCGAGACCTGGTCTGTCGGTTTCGACCTGGTGGCGCCGGATTTCGCACC
>JAOTWM010000397.1 GCA_029862885.1 Gammaproteobacteria bacterium | reverse complement strand
CTTCCGATCTGGGTAGGGCTTTCCCATCGAACCCGGTTGCACCTCCATGAGGGCCGAACAATTGCCGACTAAATAGTTCGCTTCCGACTGCCCCCACATTTCGTTGATTTCGAGACCCAATACTTCGCGGCCCCACTGAAAAAGTTCCGCGCCGACGGCCTCCCCGGCCGACATCACCGATCGCAAACACACATCGTAGCGCTCGCGGATTCGATCGACCTGTCTAATCATCTTCAACGCGGTGGGTGGAATAAACGCATTGCGGACTCGGTAGCGCGACATCAGGTCGCAGGCGAACTCCGGGTCGAACTTACCGCCCGCATAGCCCACGATGGGGACGCCGTAGTACCACGACACCAGCAACCCGTCGATCAATCCGCCAGTCCATGCCCAGTCGGCCGGTGTCCAGAATAAATCGTCGGGTTGTGGAAACAGGTTTTGCGACAACTCGAATCCCGTCAGATTGCCGTACAAACAACGATGCGCCACCAACGCGCCCTTTGGCGGGCCCGTGGTGCCCGATGTATATATCAATAGCGCCGGATCGTCGGCCCGGGTATCGACGACATGCGCGCTGTCGGACGCACGATGCAGCAGCTCCCAAAAACCGGCCGCGTCCTCGGCGTCGCAATCGATGACGGTCTCGAGTTCGGGAATATCCGCAGTCAGCGAGTCGACCCGATCACGATGGGTGCAATCGGTAATAACAAGCTTCGCACCGCTATCGCGCAATCGGTAGTCGATGGCATCCGACCCGAACAATATCGATAACGGCAGCGCGATCGCGCCAATTTTGTAAATCGCCATGTGCGCAATTGCAGTCTCGGGTCGTTGTGACAATACAATAGCGACCCGGTCGCCACGCTGAATTTGCAACCCGCGCAATACGTTTGCGAAACGGTCCGATAAGCGCTTGATGTCACCGAACGTATAGGTGGCTTTATCGCCGCTTTCATTTTCGTAATACAGCGCGACTTGGTCACGTCGATCGGCATGCCTGTCGCACACGGCATGCGCGATATTGAAGTGTTCAGGTACGTTCCATCGAAATCCTGCGCCCGCCTCATCCCAAGTACGGACCGACGCATCAATCATGCGCACGGTGGGTCCTCATTTGCACAATTTCTCGACGTCTTTTCACCAATAGCGCAACGCTAGGCGATATATGGATTGCAAATCGATTTCGCTCACTGGACTCGGCGCATTACCGATCAGGCGCGGCTGCGCGAAGGCGCCACTCGCCAAGGCCGGGATGTCGCTTTCGGCGTAACCGATACCGGCCACACCATTGGGCATGCCGGTGGCCCGCATCATCTCGATCAACCGGTTTGCCAGAATCTCGCCCGCATCGTCATCGCCCGCACCGCGGTCGTCCGCCCCTAATAATCGCGCGCCTTCCAGGTGCCGCTGTGGACAGGCCGGGGCGGTGAACCGGAATGCCGACGGCGCATTTACTATGACCGACATACCGTGCGGGCACATCGGTTCGTGCTGCGGATAACCGTCGGGGTAGAAATCCCGCACCAACCCCGCCACCGAGTAGGACATGCCGTGTGGAACGTGAACGCCGCTGTTACCGAACGCGATCCCGGCCAACGTGGCCGCTAACATCATCTGCTCCCGGGCCTCGTGGTCGGCAGCATCGGCCACCGCCCGAACCAAGTATCCGCCGGCTAACTCCAAAGCGCGCCGGCAACCGATGTCACTGAATGGATTCGCACCCTGGCTCATGGGTCGTTGCTCGGGAACATCGGGCCGCGAACGTGCCGTGTAGGGCCGCGCGGTATAGGATTCCAACGCATGGCTCAACACGTCGAAGCCGCTCGCAGCCACTACAGGCGGCGGCAAACTGTAGGCACACAGCGGATCGATCAACGCCCGGGTCGGCCGCAATGCGCGTGATGCGATGCCGGTCTTAACCTGCATCGACAGTAGATCGAATACCGCAATACCGGTGGATTCACTGCCGGTGCCGCATGTCGTGGGGCACGCAATATGCGGCTTCAGCGGTCCCGGCACAGCCTGGCCCGCACCGATCGGCGGGTTCACATAATCGAGGAAGTCGGCGGGATAACTACTATACAAATTAGCGGCTTTGCAAGTATCGATGACCGAGCCTCCGCCGATCGACACATAACCATCAAACTGCCCTTGTTGGGCGAACTCGGTGGCATTGAGAAACGAACGATCCGTGGGTTCAACCTTGACTTCGTCATAGATATCGATCGCAAGCCCGCTGCGGCGCAACGCATCGATCGCATTGGCTACGGGCTCGATGGAACGGAGCGCGGATTCGGTAATGATGGCAACCCGTGTCATACCCAACGCTCGCACATCGTCCACCAACTCGACCAGGACCCCCGGACCAAATTTTATCGACGCGGCATCGACCGCGAACACACGGTCGCCGGCGTCGGTGAATTCGTAGTAGTGGCAGCAACCCATAGACAAGTCTCACGCCGCGCGTTTATTTGCTCTGTGATTTAGCGAGGGCCTGATCGATGTCCCAAAGGATATCGTCTAACGTTTCCAGGCCAACCGAAATTCGAACCATGTCGGGAGTCACGCCGGCCGACAGCTGTTCGGGTTCCGACAATTGACGGTGGGTCGTAGAGGCCGGGTGAATGATCAGGGTTTTGACATCTCCAACATTAGCGAGGTGACTTAAAAATTGCACTCCTTCGATGAATTTTACTCCCGCTTCATTGCCGCCTTTCACACCGAATGTAAAGACTGATCCCGCACCTCGAGGCAGGTACTTTTTTGCCAGGGCATGGTACGGATTATCCGGCAAGCCGGGAAATTTGACCCACGAAACGGCTTTGTGGCTATCGAGAAACTCCGCGACCTTTTGGGCGTTGGCGCAATGTCGATCCATGCGCATTGGCAATGTCTCCAATCCCTGCAAAAACAAGAATGCGTTGAATGGGCTCAGCGTCGGCCCCATCGTGCGCACGGTTTCGACGCGCGCCTTGGTGGTAAAACCGAAATCGCCAAACGTTTCGTAGAATCGAATGCCGTGGTAACCCTTGGATGGCTCCATCATCGCCGGGAACTTGCCGTTGTCCCAAGGGAACTTGCCCGATTCCACCAACACTCCACCGATCGACGTGCCGTGGCCGTTAATAAATTTGGTGGCCGAATGCACAACGATATCGGCACCATAGTCAAATGGACGGCACAAGTACGGTGTCGCGAATGTGTTATCAATCATCAATGGAATTCCCGCGTCGTTCGCGATTGCCGCGACCGCTTCGATATCCAACACATTACTAACCGGATTGCCGATCGTTTCCGCATAAATTACCCGGGTTTTGTCGGTGACGGCACGGCGGAAATTTTCCGGATCGTCGGGATCGACGAACTTAGTATCGATACCGAAGCGGCGAAAACTCACATCGAACTGCGAGTAGGTGCCGCCGTATAACGTGCTCGCCGATACCAACTCGTCACCCGCCTCCAACAGCGTCAGTAGCGCGACCATCTGCGCCGCTGTGCCGGAGCCCACCGCTACCGCCGCACGCCCGCCTTCCAACGCGGCCATGCGTTCCTCGAACACCGCGTTAGTGGGATTCATAAAGCGCGAATACGTATTGCCGAACGTCTGCAGATTGAACAGACTGGCCGCGTGATCGCAGCTGTCGAAAACATACGAAGTGGTTTGATAAATCGGTACGGCACGAGACGAAGTCACGGCATCCGGCACGTGGCCGGCGTGCAGACACAAGGTTTCAAACCCAAATTCGCGATCAGCCATAACTGTTTCTCACCGAGAAGATAATAATGCTGGGGCGGCTCACGGCAACCATCGCGGCCGCTGCGAAGATACGATGCCCGTATTTACGCCAAGGAAATTCAAGCCTCCGTATAGCCGCCCGTGCTCGATTTTCATACAGCGATCCATAACCACTTCAAGCCCGGCCTGCCGGGCACGCTCGGCCGCGGATTCGTTAACTACACCCAATTGCATCCAGAATACCTTGGCATGGTGGCGGATCGCGGCCTCGGCAAACGGCGGCACGGCCTCCGAACGCTGAAAAATATCTACAACATCGATCGAGTCCGGAATACTGTCGATATCCGGATAGCACTGTTCCCCTAATATCATCTCGTAATTGGGATTCACGGGAATGACGCGGTAACCGTGCTCTTGCAAGTACTTCGCAGCGAAAAAACTCGGCCTATACCAAGTCGCCGACAGTCCCACCATGGCAATGGTTCGGCACTCGCTGAGAATTCGCCGTAATGTAGGAATATCCGTCATTTCACGATCGACTCGCTGTGGGGCGCCGCAACTCATCACTGGCGTCTTCCGCCAATGAAAACCACACGCCGCTGCTCCAAACACCGACATCGGCATCATTATCTGTGGTCCCAACCGCCAAATCCACGAGTTGGTAGTACACCGGACGCGTGAGCAACGCCGATAAGCCGTCGCGCATCGTTACCATGGGTAACGGTCGATCGCGTTCCGGATCGGTACCGACAACGATGCGGTGCCCGGTATCGACCGTTATAACTTCGTCGGCGTTGGTACGAAATTCGAGCACTTGTGACCGCCCGGCGCCACGCGCTCGAAGCTCCACAGCCTGGAACGCCAACAGCTCGACTTGGATACGCATTTTCTCCCGTGGCGTGACCAAATAGTATTGCCCATCGTCCTCACGCCGTAAAACGTTCGCGAACAATTTAACTAAGGGCAAGCGCCGGATCGGTGACCCCTGATAATGCCAGACTCCGTCGCGAGTGATGCGCATGTCCAAATCGCCGCAAAAGGCCGGATCCCGCGTGCTGGAATTATTCGACGGCGTGGCCGCGACCCCCGCAATGAGATTTGATAGTGGCGGTGTTTCCACATTCATATAATCCGCAATCAGTCTCGCGGTACCGGCGTCGGCCGACCCGCTGCGTCGATGGCGACGAAAGTAAACAATCCTTCCGTCACACGCTCTTGGGTACCGTCGCGGCGCCGAACCCAAGTGTCGATGCGGACCGCCATCGAGGTACGTCCGAT
>JAOTWM010000396.1 GCA_029862885.1 Gammaproteobacteria bacterium | reverse complement strand
GTGGAAATCTGGAATTTGGTGTTCATGCAGTTTAATCGCAATGTCGAAGGCGAATTGATACCGCTGCCCAAGCCTTCGGTGGATACCGGCATGGGCCTCGAGCGCCTAGCGACAGTGCTACAAGGTGTACACAGCAACTACGACACTGATCTATTTCAGCGACTCATTGCGGCGGCCGCTACCGAGCTATCGATGCCGGGCAAGACCAATCAGTCACTGCAGGTCATCGCGGATCATATTCGCTCCACGTCGTTTTTGATTGCCGATGGAGTGATGCCCTCGAACGAGGGTAGAGGCTACGTGTTGCGCCGTATCATTCGTCGCGCGATTCGCCACGGCTACGGACTCGGCGCGACACGGCCGTTTTTTCATCGGCTTGTGGCGCCATTGGTGGAGGAGATGGGTGACGCCTGTCCGGAGTTGCGTGACGCGCGACAAGCGGTCGAACGGACACTCAAGATGGAGGGCGAGAAGTTTGCGGAAACCCTTGAGGTCGGCATCACGTTGCTGGATCGCGAAATTGCTCAGCTATCCGGTACCCAGATTCCGGGCGACGTGGTGTTTAAGTTGTACGACACATACGGATTTCCGGTAGATCTGACGGCGGATGTCGCACGCGAGCGCAACTTGAGTATCGACCTCGAAGGATTTGAGCAGGCGATGCAACAACAGCGTACGCGCGCGAGAGCCGCAAGCCAATTCGCCGCCACCGAGAAAACCCGAATTGAGATTAACGGAACGACCGAATTCACCGGCTATTCCGGAACCCAAGACGCGGCGAAAATCGTAGCGTTGCATAAAGACGCGGGGTTGGTGGATGCCGCCGGTACCGGTGAGCAGGTGGTAATCGTGCTCAACACAACCCCGTTCTATCCGCAGGGCGGCGGTCAAGTCGGTGACCGTGGGCGTATCGTTGGACCGCATGGCGAATTTGAGGTGACCGATACGCAGCGTTTCGGCGATAACGTGATCGGTCATATCGGTGCGGTTCGCGCTGGGCGAATTAGCGTAACCGAAACGGTGAATGCTGAGGTCGATGCCGACGCGCGGGTTACCACCGCCATTAATCACTCCGCGACACACCTCGTACACGCGGCGTTAAAAACCGTGCTTGGAGCGCATGTCGAGCAGAAGGGTTCGTTGGTGGCGCCAGACCGGTTGCGATTCGACTTTTCGCACCACGCGCCCGTCGATCGAGAACAGCTGCTCGCTGTGGAGTCGTTGGTGAATACGCAGATCCGGACCAATCATGCGGTGCAGACAACGATTATGGAGATCGAGGCCGCCAAAGCCGCCGGGGCAGAGGCGTTGTTCGGAGAAAAATACGATTCGGAAGTTCGCGTAGTGAGAATGGGGGATTATTCGCTTGAGTTGTGCGGAGGGACCCATGTTGCGCGGACGGGCGACATCGGTTTATTTCGTATCACGAGTGAAACCGGTATTGCGGCTGGTGTGCGCCGTATCGAAGCTCTGACCGGAGCTGCAGCACTGCAATCCGTGGCCGCACAGAGTGATCTATTGGATCAATTGGGTGGTTTACTGAAAGCGGGTAGGGATGAATTGCTGGTCAAAGCCCGGCAGATAGTCGACCGCAACCGTGCGCTTGAAAAAGAGTTACAAGCGGCTCAAATTGAGCTTGCCAGCGGTGGTGCACAAAATCTTAACGACCAGGTGCGGTCGATCGACGACGTCAAGGTGCTCGTATCGCGCCACGACGGGGTGGAAACTAAGTCACTGCGGGCGATGTTGGACCGGATGCGGCAGCAACTGGGTAGCGGCGTGGTCGTGGTCGGGTCGGCTCGCGATGGCAAAGTATCGATTATCGCCGGTGTTTCGGCGGATCTGACCGATCGCTTGCATGCCGGTCGACTCGTACAGACACTTGCAGCTCAAGTCGGCGGCAAGGGTGGCGGAAAGGCTGAAATGGCGCAGGGCGGAGGAGCTGACAGCGAGGCGCTGGGCGGCGCGCTCGACGACGTCTATGCTCACGTGGCTACGCAATTATCAGGTGATTAGCCCGGGCGATTATCCGATTTCGGCGATACTCAGGATGTTAATATTCGAAAACTATAGGCCGCCACGATTTACTGCAATGAGAGATACTTGCTAAAGTGCTCCTGCAATGCTATGTCGTTGCCGACTGCAGGCGCGGCACAGGGAATAAAGAGGCACTGAATTGGAGCCGGTATGGCGCTGATTGTTGAGAAATACGGGGGTACGTCGGTGGCAGACGTCGACCGGATCAACGCCGTCGCGGATAAGGTGTCGAGCGCCAAGCGTGCTGGCGATGATTTGGTCGTTGTGGTGTCCGCAATGAGCGGCGAAACCAATCGCTTGCTTACGCTGGCCGATCAGATCCACCCCCAGGCAGCGGCCCGCGAAGTGGACGTGCTGCTGTCGACAGGTGAACAAGTCACGATCGCGTTGTTGGCGATGGCCTTAAATGCGCGCGGTTGCTCGGCGCGTTCTTACACCGGTGGCCAAGTGCGGATCCGTACCGACGCGGTACACGGTCGTGCGCGCATCGTGGATATCGATGCGGCGCGGGTGCGCCGCGACCTGGATAAGGGGCGGGTGGTGGTGGTCGCTGGATTTCAGGGGGTCGACGACGACGGCAATATCACGACCCTGGGGCGCGGTGGCTCCGATACGACCGCGGTGGCGATGGCGGCGGCCTTGAAGGCCTCTGAATGCCGGATTTATAGCGACGTGGAAGGCGTATTCACCGCCGACCCGAGGATCGTGCCAGAGGCGCGGCGATTAGACCGAATTACAGTGGAAGAAATGTTAGAGTTGGCAAGTTTAGGGGCAAAGGTGTTGCAGACGCGATCGGTGGAATTTGCCGGTAAATTTCGGGTACCACTGCGCGTGTTGTCGTCCTTCAAAGAAGGCCCCGGGACGCTGATCTCGTATGAGGAAGAGCTGATGGAACAACCGCTAATCTCCGGCATTGCCTTCAACCGGGACGAGGCCAAGTTGACGATCTGTGGTGTGCCCGATGAGCCAGGTATCGCCTATCGTATTCTTGGACCGATTTCGGATGCGCATATCAACGTCGACATGATTATTCAGAATGTCAGCGCCGACAATCTGACCGACGTAACCTTCACTGTGCATCGTGATGACTACGTACAAAGCGAAAAGATTTTGCGTGATGTCGCGGCTGAAGTGGGTGCCCGCGGTGTCGTTGGCGCCGATAACATCGCCAAAATATCCGTCGTTGGGGTTGGAATGCGGTCCCACGCAGGCATTGCCACGACCATGTTCAAGACGCTGTCCGCGGACAGCATCAATATCCAACTCATCTCAACCTCGGAGATCAAGATTTCGGTCGTAATCGAGGACAAATATCTAGAGCTTGCGGTGCGGGCTCTGCATAGCGCATTCGGTTTGCAAATTGCCGAAACTAAAAAATCGTCTGAATCGCTGACGGCGCGAGAACCCGATGCGGTCGATGGTGGGAACAAAGCATAAGGGATGTTCATCTTACACTATTACAATGAGGAAACGCCTATGAGGGCTCGCACGCGGCAATTTGGAGGAGTACCGAGCCGATACCTGCAACACACTATGGAATGGAGTACAACCCAATGCTAATTTTAACGCGACGAATTGGTGAAACCCTTAATATCGGCGATGATGTTCAGGTCACCGTACTAGGTATAAAAGGTAACCAGGTAAGAATCGGGATCAACGCTCCGAAGGAAGTCCCGGTACACCGTGAAGAAATCTACGAACGGATCAAAAACGAGCAGCGCTCCGAACAAAATCAATCCGACGGTTGATGGTTGCCGGCGATTGACCCGGGCCAGGATAGTCTAGCTTTCCCAACCCGAATGTACCGGGTGGACTTTACCGAGCAATCGCGGATCGTTATGCTTCGGCCTGCCTCTGCGGAGAGATGGCCGAGCGGCTGAAGGCGCTCCCCTGCTAAGGGAGTATGGGGTTTGTAGCCCCATCGAGGGTTCGAATCCCTCTCTCTCCGCCAATTGACATAGAAATATCGTTACTAATCATATAATTAGAGACGGGCGTCCAATAACAGTCCCCCAATTAGACCCCCAATAAATAATTCCCAACGGTTCGGTGCTTCAGGTGTAGGGGATGGGGTCGGTTACTAGTCCAAGACGCTCCCGCATGACCCGCACAGACGCGGTCCTGCCAAGCCGGTGCCCTTTCCTATGACTTCCAATCGTGATTGTTTGATCCATACGGCAAGCTCTGTCGTGATCCCATCAATCGGTTCCGGCTGCACGTAGTAATAGACCGCCGCATTATGGTGCCGCGTACTCGTTGCGTGCGGTGACCATGCCCTCATGCCCGCTGCGACGATCCCTAATAATATTGCCAAGTAGGATTCTTTGCATCACTAAACCGAAGTTAAAGCATCTCCAATACAAGCGCCTGAAATGATATCCTGTATCGAGTCCGGATATAAACGATTTTCAGTGTTTAGAGGTGGCCTGGCCCGGTGTGTCGATTCTCAGTACATAGCTTTCACACCATCGGCGGTCAGTATCCCATAACCCGGCGATGGCTTCGGGTTCACCTTTGGCGCAGTGTCCGAGGTGTGGGTGATCGGTGCGTTCAAAATGGGAGCATTCGCCACAGTTAACAGACTGGGGGCGCGGTATCGGGCGGCCCGCTGTCCTGTTCCAGCACCATGGGCAACCCAAGACCGTACCGGAGAACCATAACCAGACCGGTCCGCATTGTTTGCAGGTGGCGCGTTCGGTGTAGTGGAGCGGTACTTTGCCCTTTTCCATCTCGCGGCGTTGGACCAACGAACGGGTAAAGGCTGCTAGGGTGTCATAGCTGATGTCGCCCTTGCGCCAGTCCTCGATGTCTTCCGGGGCCAATGAGTTCCGCACCTCAACCGGGGTGATAGGCAAGCCACTGTACGTCGTCAAAAGAATTCGGACTAATGGAGTTTTAGATTAAGAGACGGTTTAGCTCATCAAGTTTGTTGATCGGTTATCGTAATGCATTTGTTTTCGCATAGCTAATGTGTTGAGTTTAATCTG
>JAOTWM010000395.1 GCA_029862885.1 Gammaproteobacteria bacterium | reverse complement strand
CTACATTTACGATAGTCAGAAGACCAAGACAAGGATCGGTGTATGGCGTGACGGACAACGGCATGGTGAGGTAGCGGGTTCGGCACGAGATCGATTCCGCCATATGCGCTCGTTGCGTGGAATGTTCACGACCGGTTGCAACATTCCAATTTTTGTCGCGGCATTGCCGCGCGATCGAATAACACCGATCAAGAAACCCAATGCGGATTTCAAATGGCTGAATTATTACGACGACGATGATGCACTGGGATGGCCGTTAGAACCGTTAAGTCAACCATACCGCGCTCTGGTAAAAGACGTGAGGATCAACGTGGGAGGTGGCTTCTTTGGTCACGTATTTCTGAGTTGGAACCCGTTGAGTCATTCGGCGTATTGGACCGATAGTGAATTCGTGGGCAGTCTCGCCCGGCATGTAAAATCGATGCTCAACTGAGGAGAGCCGCTGGTACACAACTGGCTAGAATTGTCGCAATGCTCCCAAAGTCGAACGCTGCCGGATTTTGCTCTATCCGGCTTACTATGTCGCGACCGCCACTACCGCAATCGGGTCGCCGGGTGTGATCAATCCCGGAAAATGCCGTCCGGCTAGCAGGCCGGATTGTTTTGCACGGTACTCAGTGGAGGGACGCCCGGTCCGGCGGGTGTCATAGACGCGTGCGATAATCTCACTGGCCGCCACACTGGCGCCCAACTCGACGCACATTTCCAATAGTCCTTCGTCTTCGCTGGTCACAAAGCAGTTGTCATCGGGCATATCCAACAAGACGCTGTCGCGTTTTATCGGATCGCCGAGTTTGATGCCGGCGTGAATTAGAAGGTTATGTATCCCGGTGTCGGCGATTTCCACGGTTCGCGGCGTGCTGGTGCCGCCACCGCCGAGTTCTGTTGACACAAATACTTTCCCGAGTTGTTCGGCTGCCGTATCGTACATGCCCACCGCGTCCAGCTCGAGCAACATCATACTGTACGGCGCGGCGAAGGCCTGCATCGCCGCAACACAACGTTGCTGCTGCGCTTTGTCCGGTAATACGTGGGCGGCCGCGAATGGTAAGAATTCCAACGTCTTGCCTCCGGCATGAATATCCAAGACGACGTCGGCCATCGGCAACAGATGTTGCTGCAAATAATCTGCGATTTTCTCCGTGACAGTGCCGTCGGCGCGGCCTGGAAACACCCGATTCATGTTGCCGCCATCGATCGGTGAGGTCCGCTTGCCGGCGCGGAATGCCGGATAATTTAAGAACGGAACGATGATGACTCGGCCGCGAATCTGTGTTGGATGCAGTTCCAGCGCAAGCTTCGACAATGCGATCGGACCTTCGTACTCATCGCCATGATTCGCACCGGTTAACAACGCGCAGGGACCGTCGCCGTTTTTGATCACGGTAATTGGGGTCATGACTGCGCCCCAGGCGGAATCATCCCGTGAATACGGTAGTTTCAAAAAGCCATGTTGAATCCCATCGCGTTCGTAGTCGACATTGGGAGTAATCGAGGTCGTCATGCTCATTACGTTTTGACCAATAATTTACGAGGCGTGTTGCAAAAGGTCTCGGCGCCGTTGGCCGTTACCACAAAACTTTCGGTGATCTCGAGACCCCAGTCGTCGAACCACAATGCCGGGATAAAATGAAACGTCATATTTTCCTGCAGTACGCTGTGGTCGCCGGGGCGCAAACTCATCGTACGCTCACCCCAGTCCGGTGGGTAGCTCAGTCCGATCGAGTAGCCGCAACGGCTTTCTTTCTCGATGCCGTGTCGGGCGATGGCTTTGCGCCACGCGTCTTCGACGTGCTCGCAGGTAGCGCCGGGTTTGGCGGTATTGAGTGCGGCGGCGATTCCCTCCAGCATCGCCTGTTCCGCATCCAACCATTTTTGTGGTGGCTTACCTAAGTATATTGTGCGGGATTGCGGACAGTGATAACGATGGTAGCAACCGGCGATTTCGAAGAATGTACCCGTGCCGCGTTCGAATGGTTTGTCGTTCCAGGTGAGATGTGGTGCCGAGGCGTCGGCCCCGGTGGGCAGTAACGGTACAATGGCCGGATAATCGCCACCGTAACCATCGACACCGAGAATCCCGCGATGGAAAATTTCGGCCGCCATTTCGTTTTTACGCAACCCTGGCTCGATGCGATCAAAGATATGGGCGTGCATTTGCTCCACCATCCGTGCGGCAATCCGCATGTATTCAATTTCCTGAGGCGATTTAACGGCGCGTTGCCAGTTAACAAGGCCCGTAGCGTCTTTGAACATAGCCTGCGGGAGATGTGATTGCAAAGATGCATAGCACGCCGCGCTGAAATAGTAGTTATCCATTTCGACACCAATTGCGAGCCGTTCCCAGCGACGCTGCTGAATGATTCTTGACAAAAAATCCATTGGGTGCCGCTGTGTCGATTGGACGTAGTGGTCGGGATAACCGATGATGTGATCGTGGTCCATAAATACCGTGCGTTTGGCGCCGTTTGCGTCTTGTCCTCGGCCGTACCAAATCGGATCGCCGTCCAGGGTCAACAGCACGCATTGGTGTACGTAAAACGACCAGCCGTCATACCCGCTCAGCCACGCCATATTCGACGGATCACTTACGATGAGCAGTTCAATACCGGCGGCCTGCATTGCAGCTCGGGTTTTGTCTAGACGCAGCCCGTATTCATCGCGGCTGAATCGCAGTTCAATTTCGGTCATATTCGTCTCATCCTCGGTACAATGGATTGGGCAACTCGATGCGGTCGGCCACCTGCCCGATTTTGGGCCGCGCAGTTCAATGAGGTCAACACCGGACCGCGCGTCGCAGTTATTGCGGAAATAGCTCTAACGTTGCGATACTCCGCAGGAAATATCCAACGTAAGTACGATAACAATGGAATCGATCTTTAATCTCGATAATCTTATTACACTCGGGTTGCTCACCCTACTCCAAGCAGTGCTTGGATTTGATAACCTTCTTTATATCTCGCTCGAGTCGAAACACGCGCCACCGGAAAGTCAAGCGGCGGTGCGGCGGTTTGGGATCACTATTGCGATAGTGCTGCGAATCGTCCTCCTGTTTGGGCTGATCAGTGTGATCCGATTTTTTCAGAATCCACTGTTCGATGTGCAGGTCACGGGCATTATCGAGGGTGTTTTCAACATCCACAGCTTGATCGTGTTGTTGGGTGGCATATTGATTATTTACACCGCCACCAAAGAAATCTGGCATATGATGGGATTGGAGGAACTCGAACACGAAAAGCGTTCGCGGCGATCTGTGAGATTGATTGTTTTCTGGATCGTAGCGATGAATCTTGTGTTTTCGTTCGATTCGATCTTAAGCGCGATAGCACTCACCGACGTGTTTTGGATTATGGCGGCCGCCATCGTCATCAGCGGGCTACTGATGATTTGGTTGTCGGACAGGGTCGCCGAATTTCTGCAAAAGAACCGCATGTATGAAGTACTGGGGCTCTTCATTCTGCTTGTCGTCGGTATAATGCTTCTGTCGGAAGGCGGGCACCTCGCGCATTTGAAGTTTGCCGATCAGGAAATCGTGCCGATGAGCAAAGCGACTTTCTACTTTGTGATTACCGTGCTGGTGATTAGCGATATCGTCCAGAGTCGGTATCGAAAGCGTCTATTGAAGCTAAAACAAGCGGCAACTATGGGGTAGCTAGGGCAACCGCGAATATCACCCGCGGTAATCACTGCAGTGGCCTGGAGCACCTGCATCGGTGTCGAGTGCGGCCGCGGCGCCGTGAGAAATGTTTGTTGCGTATCCAACAGGTGTTGGCGGAAGATTGGTTTCCGCACGGCGAGGACGGCTGGCCCGAGCCCGAGTGACTCTATGCGGGGCAGCCTATAGATTTACTGTGGCCGGGTGCAAGTTTAATGACTATGGAGTTTCCGAGCGTTTCTCGCGGGACAACGAGTGTATCGGAGATTGCCATGGTTAATAACAATTTTGATTTTCCAGTGCGCTGACAGCGAGGAGCATAGTATGTCGATGAATAGAGAAGTGATTGTCACCTGTGCGGTGACGGGGGCAGGGGATACTGTTGATAAACACCCGGCCATTCCGGTTACGCCAGACCAGATCGCCGATGCCGCGATCGAAGCCGCGGAGGCGGGTGCCGCGATTGTGCACATCCATGTTCGCGACCCGGAGACGGGGCAGGGTAGCCGCAATCTCGATTATTTCCGGCATGTTGTGAAACGCGTGCGTGCGCATTCCGGCGATGTGCTCATCAACCTTACTGCCGGTATGGGCGGCGATCTCGAAGTCGACGACGATGACCCAAGTCGCATGGGCCCGAGCAGCGATATGGTGAACGCCGAAACCCGGCTCAAGCATGTTGTGGATTTATTGCCTGATATTGCGACGTTGGACTGCGGCACGATGAATTTCGGCGATGGTAATGTCGTCTATGTGCAAACTCCGAATATATTGCGCGCGATGGCGAAGCGTTATCAGGAAGTCGGAGTAAAACCTGAAATGGAGGTATTCGATATGGGCCACCTGCGTTTTGCGAATCAATTGATCAAGGAAGGTCTGGTAAACGATCCGCCGATGTTCCAGGTGTGCCTCGGTATTCCTTGGGGTGCCGGCGCTGATACCGCCAGCATGTATGCGATGTCGACGCAATTGCCGGATAACGCCGTGTGGGCTGGATTCGGAATTGGCCGTACACAGATGCCGATGGTGGCGCAGGCCGCGTTACTTGGCGGTCACGTTCGGGTTGGGCTCGAAGACAATTTATATTTGGAAAAAGGTGTCTACGCGAGCAACGGCACATTAGTCGAAAAAGCGATCCGTATCATCAAGGAGTTGGGCGCCCGCCCGTGCAGTGCTGACGAAGCCCGCGCCAAGCTCGGCATTAAAGGCTAGTCGCGCGTCGCCTCTGCCTGTTTTCAGCTTCCGTATAGGCCGATGTAATGGTCTCCTCCCTCTTTATTATTCGGCGTCGTAATGCGCCATGATGGGGATGTGTTACTTCCATCAACGAAAGAAGAAGGAGACCGAGATGCAGATTACAACGATGGGCTTGGA